>NZ_KV794910.1:0-14949 GCF_001808875.1 Neisseria sp. HMSC064E01 | reverse complement strand
GTACTGGTTTAAAGTTAATCCACTATAAAATCACATCGTCAGCCCCGTTACCAACTGCTTAAATTCTGTCCAAGCATCGCCGTCTTCCGCGCCTTTGATGATGCGGTCGATTTTGGCGCAGGTTTTGAGGGCTTCGATCAGGCGGACGGCGGGAATGCGTTTGACGGCAATCGGTGCGAGGGTTTGTTTGTCGCCCCACAGGCGCAGGCTGTTGCGGACGGATTGTACGCTTTGCCCTTGTTTGAGCGCGGCGGTCAGGCGGATGAGGGTGCGGATGTCTTCGGCAACCGCCCACAGCAGCAAGACGGGTTCTTCGCCTTCTTCTTCGAGTCCGTCCAAAAGGCGGGCGACGCGCAGGGCATCGCCTTTCATCCATGCGCCGGAAAGCTGGAACACGTCAAAACGGGCGACGTTGGCGACGGCGGCTTCGGCATCGGCGATGTTGACGGTATGGTTTTGCGGGTGCAGCAGGGCGAGTTTGTCGATTTCTTGGCGGGCGGCGAGCAGGTTGCCTTCGACGCGTTCGGCAAACAGGGCGAGCGCGTCGGGTTCGATGTCGAGTCCGACCTTTTTCAGACGACCCTTTATCCACTGCGGCAGGGCTTGCGCGCTAATGGCTTTGGCTTCGAGTACCGTGCCTTTGGCGGCGAGCGCGGTGAACCATTTTGCCTGCGTTTGGGCTTTTTCGAGCTTGGGCAGCAGAATCAGGGTAACGGTGTCTTCGGGCAGGCGTTCGGCGAAGGTTTGCAGCGCGTCGCCGCCGTTTTTGCCGGGCTTGCCGTTCGGAATGTGGATTTCCAAAAGTTTCAAGTCGGCGAAAAGCCCCGCGCTGCCTGCGCTTTGCAGGAGTTCGTCCCAGTCGGCGCCGTTGTCCGCCGTAAAGACTTCGCGGTTGAGATAGCCTTGTTTTTTGGCAGCGGCGCGCAGGGTGTCGAGGGCTTCGATGCGCAACAGGTCTTCTTCGCCGTGAATGATGTACAGCGGCGAAAGCGGCATATCCGCGTTGACCTGTTCGATATTCATGACCGCCATCAATACGCTTTCAGGAACGTCAGGCGGCGGACGATTTGGTCGGCGGCATCGGCGCGCATTTCCGCCCAGATGGTTTCGCTTTCTTCCTGTTTGCCCAACACTTCGCTGTCGTTGTAGTCCATCGTGCGGTTGACGAGGATGGTCATCGGTTCGCCCACAGGCTCGCCGTTGCGCATGGCTTGGGCTTCGACGCGCAGGGTCAGCAGGTATTCGTTGACCAGCGCGGCGCGGGTGATGGTGTAGATGTCCTGACGGGTTTCAATGTTCTTGATGTGCAAAGTCATTTGCGCTTCGGCGGCGGAAACGGGTTTGCCGTCGGCGCGGCGCAGGGCGTTTTCCAAAGCCTTTTGCATGACGGAGGCGTTTTGGATGTGCCAAGCGGGATACGGCAGCGTGCGTGCGGTGCCGCCCATGCCTTTGAGGTGGAAGCCGCAGGCGGACAGAAGCAGCACGGCGGCGGTCATCAGGATTTTGTTCATTTCATTCTTTCTGTTGCGCGGGTATCGGGGAATTATAGCGGATAGTCGGGCGGTCGGGAAACGCGGCGGCGGAAGAGGATTTCAGACGACCCCTTGCCGTTTGTCGTTTGCCTGCCCGATGGGTACAATTCCAACGTCAGACAACAGGAGAAACATCATGCACCCCATCCGCGAACCCATCCGCAGCGGTCTGCTGCAAGTATCGGACATCCACCAAATCTACTGGGAAGAATCCGGCAACCCCGACGGGCTGCCCGTCATCTTTCTGCACGGCGGACCCGGCGCGGGCGCATCGCCCGCCTGCCGCGGCTTTTTCAATCCCGACGTGTTCCGCATCGTCATCATCGACCAGCGCGGCTGCGGCCGTTCGCTGCCTTACGCCTGTACCGACGACAACACGACTTGGGACTTGGTTGCCGACATCGAAAAAGTCCGCGAAATGCTGGGCATCGAAAAATGGCTGGTGTTCGGCGGCTCATGGGGCAGCACCTTGTCGCTCGCGTATGCCGAAACCCATCCCGAACGCGTTGCCGGACTCGTTTTGCGGGGGATATTCCTGTGCCGTCCGTCCGAAATGGCGTGGCTCGACGAAGCGGGCGGCGTCAGCCAGATTTATCCCGCACAATGGCAAAAATTCCTCGCGCCCGTCGCCGAAGAAAAACGCGGCAGCCTGATTGCGGCGTATCACGAAATGCTGTTCGGCGAAGACGAAGCAGGTCGTCTGAAAGCCGCCAAAGCATGGGCGGACTGGGAAAGCTACCTGATCCGCTTCGAACCACAAGACGTCGATGAAGACGCCTACCAATCGCTCGCCATCGCCCGTTTGGAAAACCATTATTTCGTCAACGAAGGCTGGCTGAAGGGCGACAAAGCGATTTTGGCGAACACGGACAAAATCCGCCATATCCCGACCATCATCGTGCAAGGACGCTATGATTTATGCACCCCCATGCAAAGCGCGTGGGAACTGTCGCAGGCGCTCCCTGAAGCCGAACTGCGCGTGATTCAGGCGGGACACTCGTCGTTTGATCCGCCCTTGGCAGCGGCGTTGGTGGAAGCGGTGGAAGATATGAGGGAACGCGCAGCGTGGGAAGATAAGGCATAGTTGAACCCGCCATACTGCCGTTTAGTGGATTAACTTTAAATCAGGACAAGGCGACGAAGCCGCAGATAGTACATCAGGACAAGGCGATGAAGCCGCAGATAGTACAGATAGTACGGAACCGATTCACTTGGTGCTTTAAGCACCTTAGAGAATCGTTCTCTTTGAGCTAAGGCGAGGCAACGCCGTACTGGTTTAAAGTTAATCCGCTATAAATATAGAAAAGGTCGTCTGAAAACAAGATTTCAGATGACCTTTTTGCTGCAAGCAATGAGATGCAAGCGGTCGGGCAGGGCTTTGCGCTTATGCCCGCTTATTCGTACTCGGGGTAGAGCGGCATGGTGCCGGCTTCTTCAAAGGTTGAGTGTGCTTTGACTTCTTGAAGGCGGCGGCCGATGCGGCGGGTGACGGCTTCGGCTTCGTTTTGGTGGTCTATGGTCAGGCCGGGAACGGTTTTGCCGAAAAGTTCGGCATCGAGCAGGCGCTCGGCGTGGATGCCGGGGCGGTAGTTGTGTCTGACGGCGGGGTCGCGTTCTTCAAAGAGGTAACCGACGACGCTGTTGCGGGTCAGGGCGATGCCGAGTGCGGCATCTTCGCCGCCGAAGATTCGGAAGAGTTCGTCTTGCGGAAAGCCGCCGCAGGCGAGAAAGATGCTGCGGCGGAATACGGTGTTACCGCCGACGGTCATTTGAAGCCGCTCCCATGCGGTGGGGAATTGCGGGTGGTTGAGGTAGTGTTCGGGAAAGCCGATCGGGCGTAGTTTGAGGCGGACCAGGCTGAGATAGGAATAGGCTTCCAAACCGAGGTAGGCGGCGTTGAGGACGTTGTTTTCATATACGTCGTCGGCGTCGAGGAAGGCGATGAAATCGGCTTGGC
This sequence comes from Neisseria sp. HMSC064E01, assembly GCF_001808875.1. NCBI lineage: Bacteria > Pseudomonadati > Pseudomonadota > Betaproteobacteria > Neisseriales > Neisseriaceae > Neisseria > Neisseria sp. HMSC064E01. The sequence continues at coordinate 11,460 of NZ_KV794910.1, read as the reverse complement.
TTTGCATGGCGCCCCAGTTGCGGGCTTTGGCTGCGCCGCCGTTTTCGAGCATGTATTCGCAGCGGACTTTGGGATGGATGGCGGCGAGGTCGCTCATGATGAGGCGCGTGTCGTCGAAGGAGGCATCGTCAATCAGCCAGACGTTTTCGACGGCGGGTTGGGATACGGCGCTTTCGACAGCCGCTTGAAGGGTGGTGGCGGAGTTGTAGCAGGGGATGATGACGTCTAGTGTGGGTCTCATAATGTGATGCTTTTGGGCGTGTGTTGATGTTGAAAGGTCGCTGCGGGCGATGCGGAGGCAGCGGGGTGATGTTGAAATTCGGGGATAAGCCGAAAGGGTGTTGCGTTAAATGGTGGGAAAGGTCGTCTGAAAACAGGATTTCTGGTTTTCAGACGACCTTTTGGTATTACCTGACGCGGATTACAACACTTTTACTATGCTTTCGCACAGGTAGTCGATGTTGTCATCGGTAATGCCGGCGACGTTGATACGGCCGGAGCGCACGGCGTAGATGGCGAACTCGTTTTTCAGGCGGTCGACTTGTTCGGGCGTGAGGCCGCTGAAGGAGAACATACCGTTTTGTTCGATGATGAAGTCGAAGTCTTGATTTGCGCCTTTGGCTTTGAGCAGTTCGACGAATTTTTGGCGCATGGCTTTGATGCGGCCGCGCATTTCGTCGAGTTCGGCAATCCATTGTGCTTTCAAATCCGCGTCTTTCAACACGAGGGCGATGGTGTTCGCGCCGTGGGAGGCGGGGTTGGAATAGAGGGTGCGGATGATGGTTTTGACTTGGCTGTGGGCGCGGGCGGCGGTTGCTTCGTCTTCTGCGACTAAGGTGAATGCGCCGACGCGTTCGTTGTACATGCCGAAGTTTTTGGAATAGGAGCTGGCGATGAGCAATTCTTTGTTGTATTTCAAGAAGGTGCGCAAGCCGTATGCGTCTTCTTCGAGACCGTTGCCGAAGCCTTGGTAGGCGAAGTCAAACAGGGGCAGCCAGCCTTTTTCGGCGGAGAGTTTGGCGAGGGTTTCCCATTGTTCGGGCGTGGGGTCGATGCCGGTAGGGTTGTGGCAGCAACCGTGTAAGAGGACGATGTCGCCTTTTTGCGCTTGGCCGAGGTCTTCAATCATGCCGTCCCAGTCTAGGCCGTGTTTGGCGGCGTCGTAGTAGCGGTAGGGCTTATCTTGGATGCCGACGGCTTTAAAAATGGCGTTGTGGTTGGGCCATGTGGGGTTGGAAATCCAGACGGTTTGTGCGTTCAACTGGCGTTTGGCGAACTCGGCGGCAATACGCAATGCGCCTGTTCCGCCGAGGCTTTGGGCGGTTTTGGCGCGGCGGCTGGCGATGATTTCGTGGTCTGCGCCAAAGAGGAGGATTTGGGTTTGCTCGTTGTAGTCGGCAACGCCGTCGATGGTGAGGTAGTTTTTGGTGGTTTCGCTCTCGAGCAGGCGTTTTTCGGCTTCTTTGACGGCTTTGACGATGGGGGTCGCGCCGGATGCGTCTTTATATACGCCGATGCCGAGGTTGACTTTTTCGGGACGGGTTTCGGCTTTGAATGCTTCGCCCAAGCCTAAGATGGGGTCTGCGGGGGCGGCTTCGATGTGATTGAAGAACATGATTTCTCGCTTTGCAAAAATGAAGGGACGGGATATTTCCTTTGGGATTTTACGCTGTTTCAGGTCGTCTGAAAATGAATGCGGCAGGTTTTGCGCAAATGGTTTACATCAGCCCTTTGATGCCGGCGAGGATGATGCCGTAGCGCAGGATTTTTCCGGTCAGGAGCATGAGTGCGGAAGTGTAGGGGTTGAGCCTGAGCCAGCCTGCGGCAATGGGAAATGCGTCGCCGATAACGGGCAGCCAGGCAAACAAAAGGGGCAGGGTTCCCCAGCGTTGGAGCAGGCGCAGGGTCTTTTCAGACGACCTTTTCTTGGACGGAATCAGCCGCCCCATCCAATAGGAAACCATGCTGCCCAAGCCGTTTGCCAGTCCGGCACACAACCACGCGCCGTATGCCTGTTCGGGATAGGTGTAGATAAACGCGGCGAAGGCGGCTTCGGACGTGCCGGGCAGGATGGTGGCGGAGGTAAAGGCGGAGGCGGCAAGTCCGAGATAGGCGTAAATGAGGGGCATGGCGGATAAGTTTGCGTCAGGTCAAGGGTCGTCTGAAATAAGATTTTAAGTCGTTTGCGGGCAGGTTAATTGTAAAATTCAGACGGATTCTGTCTACAAAAATGCGTTATCGGACAGAATCTTGCTGAAACTCTATGTAGTCGGCGCATTTCCAGTGTTTGCAAGAATGGCAAAAGCCAGTATGATTCGGCCCGTTATTAACGGATATTAACTGTTTATACGGTCAATTCCAATAAATCGAAAGGCAAATCATGTCTACGCCATCACAACAAAACCATAATTCCGCGCTGGTCGTCCTGACCGCGCTCTTCTTCATGATGGGTTTCATTACCTGCATGAACGACATCTTGATTCCGCATCTGCAAAAAATTTTCACGCTAACTAATTTTCAGGCGATGCTGGTTCAGTTCTGCTTCTTTACCGCCTATGCCATCATGTCGATTCCGATGGGGCATCTCGTCGGTAAAATCGGCTATAAAAACGGCGTCATCGGCGGCTTCTTGCTGACCGCCGTCGGATGCTTGTTGTTTTATCCTGCCGCAGACAGCCAATCTTACCCGACTTTCTTGGGCGCGCTCTTCATTCTTGCTTCGGGCGTAACCCTGTTGCAGGTTTCGGGTAATCCGTATGTGACCCTGCTGGCGAAACCGGGCAAAGAATCTGCAACGCTGACTTTGGTGCAGGCATTCAATTCATTGGGTACGACTATTGCTCCGAAAATCGGTGCACTTCTCATTTTTACAGATGCGGCTCAGAAAGCCAGCAAAGCCGAGCAAATTGCTTCCGTCCAAATCCCTTATTTGGGTTTGGCGGGATTGTTGATCCTCCTCGCCGTCTTTGTGAAAATGATCCGTCTGCCCGATGCACGCAAAATTGCCGTTGAGGAAAGCGAACACAACCACGACGGCAAAACCAGTGTGTGGCAATACAAACACCTTATTTTCGGTATGGTCGGCATTTTCTGCTACGTTGGCGCGGAAGTATCCATCGGCTCTTTCATGGTCAATATTTTGGGCTTCCTGAAAGGATTGAGCCATGCCGAAGGTGCGGATATGTTGATGTATTACTGGGGTGGTGCCATGGTCGGACGTTTCCTCGGTTCGGCAGTGATGGCTCGAGTCGCGCCGAACCGCTACCTTGCCTTTAATGCCTCAGTTGCCACTGCCTTGCTCGTCATTGCCATCATGGTTGGTAAAGGCAATGCCGATGTCGCCATGTGGGCGCTGCTTGCCATCGGCTTCTTCAACTCCATCATGTTCCCGACCATCTTCTCGCTGGCAACCAAAAACCTCGGCAAATTCACCAATTCTGCTTCAGGTATTCTTTGTACCGCCATCGTTGGCGGCGCACTGATTCCCGTCTTGCAAGGTAAGATTGCTGATGATTTCGGTATGATGATTTCTTATGTTGCACCTGCCGTGTGCTACCTCTACATCGTCTTCTTTGCGCTTAAAGGTTATAAAGCCGACGAGTAAGCATGGTTTGAACAGAAGGTCGTCTGAAAACTTGGAAATCAGGTTTTCAGACGACCTTTTCTTTGCGGAGGACTTGTAAACCTGACCCGCCCAAACCGAGGTCGTCTGAAAATACGGCAACAGATTTTAACCGGAGCTTAAGCCCGTTTTCAAAAGACAAAATGCGTCCGCAATACGGTCTGACTGACTTATGGCATAATGCTGGCGGCAAAAATACAGGAGGCCCTCATGTCGAAAATCATCTTATTGCACGGACTGCACATGCACTCTTGGGTGATGAAACCTTTAGCGGATATGCTGGCAAAGCAGGGCTTTGACGTTGCCCTGTTCGGTTATTACAGCGTCTGGCACACCATGCCGCAGCACACGCAGGCGTTGGCGGAATTTGTTGAAAAACACGATACGGGTGAGCCTCTGCATTTTGCCGGACACAGTCTGGGCGGGCTGGTGTTGCGCCACTTTGCCGCCGCCCATCCCGAAAAAATCACCGGACGCATCGTTACCTTCGGCACGCCGCATCAAGGCAGCCGGGCTGCGCAAAGGGTGTTCCGGCTCGGATTGAAAACCCCCGTACTCGGCGGCGCGTATCGCGATGCGCTCGACGGCGGCACGCCAGATTTGCCCGAACATATCGAGCTGGGCAGCATCGCCGGCAACAAACCGCTCGGACTTGGGCGCGTATTGGGTTTGCACGGCGAACACGACGGCACGGTTTTGGTCAGCGAAACCCGCTGTCCGAATATGCGCGACCACGTTATCTTGCCCGTCAGCCACAGCGGTATGCTGTTCAAACACATTACCGCTGAGCAAACCGCAACATTTTTGCGCGAGGGGCAGTTTAATCATGATAAAAAGAAATAATACGGCTTTATTTTTAAAATAAGGATATTTTATTTCAAAAAATCAAATTTAAAACCATATCGCATCAACTAAAATCCGTTATTACATTCATAAAAAATCACGGGGTCGTCTGAAAAGCGGTTTTTCAGACGACCCCGTGTGCTAAACTTCGTTAAATACATACAAAACAGGCAAAGCAATATGTTTGCATTCAAATCACTGCTCGATATGCCGCGCAAAGAGGCGCTTGCCGTCGTTGCGGCGTTAATCGGGGCGATGGGTTACACCATCATTTCGCTGGGCTGGCTGCCCCATATGTCCATCATTGCCGCCATTACCGTCCTCATCCTCTACGGCCTCGCGCGCGGGTTGAAATATAACGACATGCAAAAAGGCATGGTCGGCGCGGTGGGGCAGGGCATGGGCGCGATTTACCTGTTTTTCTTCATCGGGCTGATGGTCAGCGCGCTGATGATGAGCGGCGCGATTCCGACGCTGATGTATTACGGTTTCGGGCTGATTTCCCCCACCTATTTCTATTTCTCCGCCTTTGCGCTCTGTTCCGTCATCGGCGTGTCCATCGGCAGCAGCTTGACCACTTGCGCCACCGTTGGCGTTGCCTTTATGGGCATGGCGGCGGCGTTTCATGCCGATTTGGCGATGACGGCGGGCGCGATTGTTTCCGGCGCGTTCTTCGGCGACAAAATGTCCCCGCTCTCCGATACCACGGGCATTTCCGCCTCCATCGTCGGCATTGATTTGTTCGAACACATCAAAAACATGATGTACACCACCATTCCCGCGTGGCTCATCAGTGCGGCATTGATGCTGTGGCTCTTGCCCAATGTTGCCGCCCACGATTTGAACAGCGTCGAATCTTTCCGCAGCCAGCTCGAAGCGACGGGTTTGGTGCACGGCTATTCACTGGTTCCGTTTGCGCTGTTGGTCGTGCTGGCGCTGTTGCGCATCAACGCCGTCGTCGCCATGCTCTTCACCATCCTCACCGCGCTTGCGGTAACTTATTTCCACAGCACGCCCGACTTGAACCAGCTCGGCGCATGGTTTTACGGCGGCTACAAACTCGAAGGCGAAGCGTTTCAAGACATTGCCAAACTCATTTCGCGCGGCGGTTTGGAAAGCATGTTCTTCACGCAAACCATCGTGATTCTCGGCATGAGTTTGGGCGGATTATTGTTTACGCTCGGCGTGATTCCGTCGCTGCTGGACGCCATCCGCGCGTTCCTGACTACCGCCGGACGTGCCACCTTCAGCGTTGCCGCCACGTCGGTCGGCGTCAATTTCCTCATCGGCGAACAATATTTGAGTATTTTGCTTTCCGGCGAAACCTTCAAACCCGTGTACGACAAGCTCGGACTGCATTCGCGCAACCTTTCGCGCACGCTGGAAGACGCGGGTACGGTCATTAATCCGCTTGTGCCGTGGAGCGTCTGCGGCGTGTTCATCAGCCACGCTCTCGGCGTACCCGTTTGGGAATACCTGCCTTATGCCTTCTTCTGCTATCTGAGCCTGATTTTGACGCTGCTGTTCGGCTGGACAGGTCTGACGTTGAGCAAGAAAGAAACCGCGTAAAGCAGCGGGATAGAAAGGTCGTCTGAAAACCTTCGGCATCGGTTTTCAGACGACCTTTTGCGTTATAATCGGGCAAACGATAAAGACACACACAAATCCTACCCGTACCCCCATGAACAAACAGATCCGCCAAGAAATTTTCGAGCGTTTCCGCGCTGCCAATCCCTATCCGACCACCGAGCTTCATTTCAATTCACCCTTCGAGCTTTTGATTGCCGTTTTGCTGTCGGCGCAGGCGACCGACGTGGGCGTGAATAAGGCGACGGCAAAGCTGTTTCCGGTTGCCAATATGCCGCAGGCGATGCTGGATTTGGGTTTGGACGGCGTGATGGAGTACACGAAAACCATCGGACTTTATAAAACCAAGTCCAAACACATCATGCAGACCTGCCGCATCCTGCTGGAAAAATACAACGGCGAAGTGCCAGAAGACCGCGAGGCTTTGGAATCGTTGCCGGGCGTGGGGCGCAAGACGGCAAACGTGGTGTTGAACACGGCGTTCGGCCATCCCGTCATGGCGGTCGATACGCACATCTTCAGGGTATCCAACCGTACCAAAATCGCGCCGGGCAAGGATGTGCGCGAGGTAGAGGACAAGCTGATGCGCTTTGTGCCGAAAGAGTTTTTGATGGATGCGCACCATTGGCTGATTCTGCACGGACGCTACACCTGCAAGGCGCAGAAGCCGCAATGCGGGAAGTGCATCATTAATGATTTGTGCGAGTATGGCGCGAAGTTGATGTAAACATTGATAAATTGTAAACAATCAACAAAACAACCTTTCTATCAGGTTAAAATTTCTGACGGCATTTTTTTATTTAAAATGAAATGCTTGAAAAAATATGGGCAAAAGGTAAAATTCGACCTTATCGGGTTGGAAAACGATAAAAGTTTCAGACGACCCCCCTGTTTTTAAGATGCAAGAACACAATCCGTTATTCGGAAAAGGAAACGCGGTGCGCGAAAAAATGAACAAATACAGATACTTTGCTTTGGTAACGGCTTCTGCGCTGGCCTTGGGCGGCTGTGACAAGATCAGCAGTTTCTTCGGCGGCGGCAGTAAAAGCGAAGAATTCGTACAAAGAATCGAACCTTCCAAAGATGATGGCAGCGTCGGTATGCTGCTGCCCGATTTCGCACAATTGGTGCAAAACGAAGGTCAGGCGGTGGTCAATATCCAAGCTTCCCCTGCAGGGCGTGCCGCAGGCAGCGGGCAGTCTGAAGAGCAGGGCATGGATTTGAGCCAGTTCCCTGACAACGACCCGTTTTACGAGTTTTTCAAACGCCTTGTCCCGAATATGCCCGATATGCCGGAAGACCAGTCTGCCGACGAGGATTTGAACTTCGGCTCCGGCTTCATCATCAGTAAAGACGGCTATATCCTGACCAATACACACGTCGTCGCCGGTATGGGCAATATCAAAGTCCTGCTCAACGACAAACGCGAATACACCGCCAAGCTGATCGGATCGGATACGCAATCCGATGTCGCGCTGCTGAAGATTGACGCTTCGGAAGAATTGCCCGTCGTCAAAATCGGCAATCCGAAAGATTTGAAACCGGGCGAATGGGTTGCCGCCATCGGTGCGCCGTTCGGCTTTGACAACAGCGTTACTTCAGGCATCGTGTCCGCCAAAGGCCGCAGCCTGCCAAACGAAAGCTACACGCCTTTCATCCAAACCGACGTTGCCATCAATCCGGGTAACTCCGGCGGCCCGCTGTTTAACCTGAAAGGTCAGGTGGTCGGCATCAACTCCCAAATTTACAGCCGAAGCGGCGGATTTATGGGCATTTCCTTCGCGATTCCGATTGATGTGGCGATGAATGTTGCCGAGCAGTTGAAAACCAGCGGTAAGGTTCAGCGCGGTCAGTTGGGCGTGATTATTCAGGAAGTATCTTACGATTTGGCGAAATCGTTCGGCTTGGACAAAGCCAGCGGCGCGTTGATTGCCAAAGTGATGCCGAACAGCCCTGCCATGCAGGCAGGATTGCAAGTGGGCGACATCGTCCGCAGCGTCAACGGCGAAGAAGTGCGCGTGTCCAGCGATTTGCCGGTCATGGTCGGCTCGATGCTGCCGGGTAAGGAAGTTTCGCTGGAAGTATGGCGCAAAGGCGAGAAAATCAATGTGAAAGTCAAACTCGGCAGCATGGCGGAGCAGAACGAAACGTCTTCACGCGCTACCGAGCAGCCGCAGCAGGCAAATCCGGCAGACGGCTTTACCGTCGATAATACGGGACTGACCCTGCGCGTCGATGAAGGTGCAGGCAAAAGCCGCCTGATTGTTTCCCGCGTCAGCGGCGCGGCGGAACGTGCCGGACTCAAACGCGGCGACGAAATCCTCGCCGTCAGCCAAATCAGCGTCAACGACGAATCAAGCTTCCGCAGCGCGTTGGCAGGTGCGGGCAAAAATGTGCCGCTGCTGGTTCAGCGCGACGGCAATACGCTTTTCCTCGCCCTGACCCTGCAATAAGGTGCAACGCAAGCGCCATTCAATGATAGAATACCCGCCATCCTAAGGTGGCGGGTATTTTGTAATTTTAGCAACTGATTGATTTGTTTGTTTTTTGATGGTTTTGCTCTTTTGGCTTTGTCAACAATCGCATTCAAAGGTCGTCTGAAAACGTTCCGCTCCGATTGACTTCCTATTAATAAAAATATTATGCACCTGATTGATTATTCACATTCGTTTTTATCCGTCGTGCCGCCGTTTTTGGCATTGGCGCTTGCCGTCATCACCCGCCGTGTATTGCTGTCTTTGGGCATCGGTATCTTGGTCGGCGTTGCCTTTTTGGTCGGCGGCAGCCCGATTGACGGACTGACACACCTGAAAGACATGGTGGTCGGACTGGCTTGGGCAGACGGCGATTGGTCGCTGGGAAAACCTAAAATCCTGATTTTCTTATTGTTACTCGGTATTTTCACTTCTCTTTTAACCTTTTCGGGCAGCAATCAGGCGTTTGCCGATTGGGCGAAGCAACACATCAAAGGGCGGCGCGGCGCAAAAATGCTGACTGCCTGCCTCGTATTCGTTACCTTTATCGACGACTATTTCCACAGTCTCGCCGTCGGTGCGATTGCCCGTCCCGTTACCGACAAATTCAAAGTCTCCCGCGCCAAACTCGCGTATATCCTTGATTCCACCGCTGCGCCGATGTGCGTACTGATGCCGGTTTCAAGCTGGGGCGCATCGATTATCGCCACGCTGGCAGGTCTGCTCGTTACTTACCACATCACCGGATACACGCCGATGGGTGTGTTCGTCGCCATGAGCCTGATGAATTATTACGCCCTGTTCGCGCTGATCATGGTGTTTGTCGTCGCTTGGTTTTCTTTCGACATCGGCTCGATGGCGCGCCTTGAAAAAGCGGCATTGCAGGAAACCCATGACGAATCCGCCGTCTCTGACGGCCCTAAAGGCAGGGTTTACGCGCTGATTATCCCTGTTTTGGTGTTGATCGCATCCACCGTTTCCGCCATGATTTACACAGGCGCGCAAGCAAGCGAAACTTTCACTATTTTGGGCGCGTTTGAAAATACCGATGTAAACACTTCGCTGGTGTTCGGCGGTACTTGCGGCGTATTCGCCGTCGTTCTCTGCACGCTCGGTATCATCAAGGCCGCTGATTATCCCAAAGCCGTCCGTCAAGGCATATCTTCGATGTTCGGCGCGATTACCATCCTGATTCTTGCCTGGCTCATCAGCACCGTCGTCAGCGAAATGCACACCGGCGACTACCTCTCCACGCTGGTTGCAGACAACATCCATCCCGGATTCCTGCCCGTCATCCTCTTCCTGCTCGCCAGCGTGATGGCGTTTGCCACAGGCACAAGCTGGGGCACGTTCGGCATTATGCTGCCGATTGCCGCCGCGATGGCGGTTAAAGTCGATGCATCGTTGGTTATCCCGTGTATGTCCGCCGTGATGGCTGGCGCGGTTTGCGGCGACCACTGTTCGCCCATTTCCGACACCACCATCCTGTCTTCCACCGGTGCGCATTGCAACCACATCGACCACGTTACATCGCAACTGCCTTACGCCCTGACTGTCGCAGGTGCGGCAGCGGCAGGCTACCTCGTGTTGGGCATGACGCAATCGGCTTGGCTGGGCTTCTTCGCCACCGGCGTTGTCATGACCGCACTCATCTTCATATTGAAAGATAAAAAAGGCAAAGCTGCCTAATGTGTTTTCCCGTTTTCAGACGACCTTTGGTACTTTAAGGTCGTCTGAAACATTTTAAGGAATCCAAAAATGAACGCTCCCCATTCCATCCCGCGCGGCCCCGTTATGGCAGACGTCGCCGCCTACTGTCTGACCGAAGAAGAAAAACAACGCCTGCTCGATCCGTCCATCGGCGGTGTCATCCTGTTCCGCCGCAACTTCCAAAACGTCGAGCAGCTCAAAGCCCTAGTTCAAGAAATCAAAGCACTGCGCACGCCCGAACTCATCATCGCCGTCGATCACGAAGGCGGCAGGGTGCAACGCTTTATCGAAGGCTTCACCCGACTGCCCGCCATGAATACCTTAGGGCAGATTTGGGACACTGAAGGCGAAGCCGCCGCTAAAGAAAAAGCCGAGCAGGTCGGCTGGGTATTGGCGACAGAGCTGACCGCCTGCGGCATAGACCTTTCCTTCACGCCCGTCCTCGACCTCGATTGGGGAACATGCCCCGTCATCGGCAACCGCAGTTTCCACCGCAACGCCGACACCGTGACCCAACTCGCCCTTGCACTGCAAAAAGGTCTGAATCGAGGCGGCATGAAATCCTGCGGCAAACACTTCCCCGGACACGGATTCGTCGAAGGCGACAGCCATTTGGTACAGCCCGAAGACACGCGCAGCCTTGCCGAACTCGAAGCTGCCGACATCATCCCGTTCCGCGCCTTAAGCAGCGCAGGCATGGCGGCAGTCATGCCCGCCCACGTCGTTTACCCGCAAATTGATGGCAAACCCGCCGGTTTTTCCGAAAAATGGCTCAAACAAATCCTGCGCCAAGACATCGGATTTAAAGGCGTTATCTTTTCAGACGACCTCACCATGGAAGGCGCGGGCGCAGCGGGCGGCATCAAAGAACGCGCAAACGCCTCTTTCACGGCAGGCTGCGATATCGTCCTCGTCTGCAACCGTCCCGACCTCGTGGACGAACTGCGCGAAAGCTTCCAAATTCCCAACAATCCCGATTTGGCAAACCGCTGGCAATACATGGCGAACACACTGGGCAAAGAAGCCGCCCAAGCCGTGATGCAGACGCCCGATTTCCAAGCCGCCCAAGCCATGACCGCGCAACTTGCCACGCCTAAAGACACCACCGGCGGCGTGAAAGTCGGCGAAGCGTTTTAAAGGCGTTTGATTTAGAAAGAATGGAAGAAGGTCGTCTGAAAAGCTAAATTGGGCTTTTGAACTGCACCCCAAAAGTTGGACATCCCC
>NZ_KV794909.1:0-327 GCF_001808875.1 Neisseria sp. HMSC064E01 | reverse complement strand
CTTACAGGAGCAGCGAATAAAGCAGCAGACAGAGCAAGGCATAAGGCAGTATTCCGATGATGAACATTGCTTCGGGTATCATTCTTCATTACTCTTTTCTCTCGTGGATAATATGAATTTGTAGATTAGGTTGACGACAAATACCGTGGCGACGATTGAAACGCACATCAGACCTATCTCTTTTCCCAGCTTCTGATATTCCATCGGGTCGCAATCGGGAAAGGTCAGTTTGACTTGCTGTTCGTTATACTGCCATGTAGAGCCGTTAAAAACGGGGTGATGCAGCACCCCGTCTTTGTCTATTGTCGGCACTACATGGGTCATCAC
>NZ_KV794908.1:0-453 GCF_001808875.1 Neisseria sp. HMSC064E01 | reverse complement strand
CTGTACCGGCGAAACCACCCGTTTCGCTTACACCGAATACGGCGATCTCGAAACCGTTACCGATGCGCTGGGCCATACCACCCGCCACCACTACGACGCAGCGGGCAACCCCGTCCGTACCGACTATCCCGACGGCAGTCACGAAACCTTCGAATACGACCGCCTCAACCGACTGACCGCCCACATCGACGGACTCGGTGCCAAAACCGCCTACGAACTCGCAGTGGACGGACTGCCGCTCAAACGCACCAACGCGCTGGGCCATACCTTCGCCTACGCCTACGACAAAGCCCGCCGTCTGACCGTCCTCACCAATGAAAACGGCGAAACCTACCGTCTCGATTACGACCCGACCGACAACCTGATCCAAGAAACCGGCTGGGACGGCAAAATCACCGCCTACGGCTACGATGCCGCCGGACAACTGGTTCAACAGACCGAATACGGCCAAAG
>NZ_KV794907.1:28914-51500 GCF_001808875.1 Neisseria sp. HMSC064E01 | reverse complement strand
CTTGTCCTGATTTTTGTTAATCCACTATAAAACTGATTCAAAGAAAAAGGTCGTCTGAAAACCATGTTTCAGGTTTTCAGACGACCTTTTGTCATACCGGATTGCTTAACGCAGCTCTGTGTGCAGGCGGCTGAGGAGCGTAGAGGCATCGCTGCCTTTGTACGCGCTGCCGTCTTTATTCAAGAGGCTGATGCGTGAACCGCCGTTGACAGGTTCAACGAATACGATGATTTCGGGATAGGCGGCAGGTTTTTCGGCTTTTTTACCTTTGCCCAACATACGGCCGAAGAAGCCCGGTTTTTTCGTGGAAACGGCTTCACTTTCGGTAGGTGCTTGTTGAACCAAGAAAGCGTGGCGTTCCATGTTTTGACCCAAGACGTTCAAGCCGATGCGGTCGAGGGCGAGCGCGGTGCGGCGCCAGTTGCGGCCGTAGTCGCCGGAGACGAGCAGGGTGTTGCCTTCGATTCGCGCCAATTCGTTGCCGCTGCGTTTGGCAACGCTTTGGGTCAGCGCATTTTCGGCTTGTTGCTGATCGACGCCCAAGTATTGCATGAAGCGTGCGAGAAAGGCGGCTTCAAGATTTGGATCGTTGGCGGCAGGCTGCCAAGTGGTTGTATCTTTGTTTTTGTCTGCGTAAACTTCTTTCATGCCTTTGTGGGCGAAAAAGACGTCGGTTGTGCCGTTTCTGCCTTGTTCGATGCGGATGATGAATTTATCGCGCTCGCTGGTGGAATAGATGCCGCCTAAGCCGACTTTGTCCAAGAGGCGGCGCAGGCCGTCTTGCGGAATTTTCGCGCGGTTTTCAGCCCACTCGGTTTCCATTTGACCGATACCGGGTTCTTCGGATTTGATGTCGAAACCGTTTTCTTGCCAGAATGCTTTCAGTAAAGGCCAAATCTCGGCTGGGGATTTGCCTTGAACTTCAACCCAGCGTTGGTTCCCGTCGCGTTCCAAGCGGACACCTTTGACGGATTTGAGGACTTCGGAATTCGCGGCTTGTTGCGTTGCCGATGTGCGGCGGCTCAGGTCGCTGGCGCGGACGGCGCCGCTGCCTGCGGGTATTTGATAGAGGTTGCCTTGATCGGGGTTGTTCAAATCAGGCGGTACTTCTAATTTGACGATTTTGCGTGTCTGGGTTTGGTAGTCCAGCTTAGGCAGGTCTTTTTTGTTGCCCGAACAGGCAGTCATGCTGATCAGGGCGATTGCTACGACGACAGGTTTCATATAGGTCATATTGGTTTCCTGTGGGATGTGATGGGTTAACGGCAGGTCGTCTGAAAACGGTTTTCAGACGACCTTTGCGGTTTATGCGGTGAGTTGTCCGGATTCTTGCAATGCGGCGCGGACTTTTGCCTGTCCGGCTTCGGTCAGGGGGACGAGCGGCAGGCGGACATAAGGGTCGCATTTGCCCAATGCGGAGATGCCCCATTTGGGCGCGGCAGGGCTTGGTTCGCAGAACATAGTGTTATAAATCGGAATCAGGCGGTCATTTAATTGACGAGCGGTCGCAATATCGCCTGCAAGGGCGGCGCGGCACATATCGGCGAAGAGTTTGGGGGCGACATTGGCGGCAACGGTCACAACGCCTTTCCCGCCGCAGAGCATGAAGGGCAGGCCGGTGGGGTCATCGCCGGAAAGGATGGTGAAACCTTCGGGCGCGTGTTTGATTAATTCGAGATTGCTGCCGATGTTGCCGCTGGCTTCTTTGACGCCGACGATGTTCGGGATTTTGGCAAGGCGCAGGATGGTGTCGTTGGTCATGCTGACGACGGTGCGGCCGGGTACATTGTAGATAATCATCGGAATCGAGGTGGATTCGGCGATGGTTTTGAAATGTTGGTAAATGCCTTCTTGGGAGGGCTTGTTGTAATAGGGGACGACGGAGAGGGTGTAGTCTGCACCGGCTTTTTCGGCGGCGCGGGAGAGCGCGATGGCTTCAAGGGTGTTGTTGGCGCCGGTGCCGGCGATAACGGGAACGCGCTTGTTGACGTGTTTGACCGTTTCTTCGATTACGCTTAAATGCTCTTCGACGGAGAGGGTGGCGGATTCGCCTGTCGTGCCGACGGCGACGATGCCGTCGGTACCGTTTTCGATATGCCAGTCGATCAAATCGCGGAGTTGTTCGTAATGGATGCTGCCGTCTTGATTCATGGGTGTAATCAGGGCAACCAAACTACCTTGTAACATACGGAAACCTTTTTATTCATTGTGTGAGGTCGATTATGCTTCGGATTGTAGCTTACTTTGTTGTTTGTGTGAAACATATCGGCCGGGCGGTTGGTTTACAGGCTTAAGGGCTATCATATCTTAATAAATAATATTTTTTATAATCATAAAATTATTGGTTTTGAGCGGTGGAAGTGCTGTCAAGAATTAAAATGTGTTAAGCGTATGAAGGCTGCCTGAAAATGAGGGATTGCCTAGAGCGGAAATTCAAAGAAATTTGAGTTTGGGCAACTGAAGATGTTTTTGCGCTGGAGTATTTGAATTGATAAGGAATCTTTGATTCGCTACAATTTCGTTTCTTAAAAATTTTTAACGCTTCACGGCGGACAGGAAGACTGCAATGGCTGAAACAATGAAAAAACAGGCGGATTCGCCTGATTTGGTGTACGGTTTGGAAGACAAACCGCCATTCGGAAATGCCTTATTAAGCGCGATCACGCATCTTCTGGCGATTTTTGTGCCGATGATTACGCCCGCGCTGATTGTGGGTGGTGCGCTGGAATTGCCGGTGGAGATGACGGCGTATCTCGTGTCGATGGCGATGGTTGCGTCGGGTGTCGGCACTTATTTGCAGGTCAACCGCTTCGGGCCGGTCGGTTCAGGGATGCTGTCCATCCAGTCGGTGAATTTCTCGTTCGTTACCGTCATGATTGCGCTGGGCGCGGGGATGAAAGAGGGCGGTTTGACTAAGGATGCGATGATTTCGACGCTGTTGGGCGTATCGTTTGTCGGCGCGTTTTTGGTGTGTTTCTCGGCGTGGCTTCTGCCGTATTTGAAAAAAGTGATTACGCCGACGGTCAGCGGCGTGGTTGTGATGCTGATTGGTCTGAGTTTGGTACACGTCGGCATTACCGATTTCGGCGGCGGCTTTGGTGCGAAGGCGGACGGCACGTTCGGCTCGATGGAAAACTTGGGGCTGGCGTCGCTCGTGTTGCTGATTGTGTTGATCTTCAACTGCATGAAAAACCCGCTGTTGCGCATGAGCGGCATCGCGGTCGGATTGATTGTCGGCTATATCGTCGCGCTGTTTTTGGGCAAGGTAGATTTTTCCGCACTGCAAAACCTGCCGCTGGTTACGCTGCCCGTACCGTTTAAATACGGTTTTGCTTTCGACTGGCACGCATTTATTGTGGCGGGTGCGATTTTCCTGTTGAGCGTGTTTGAGGCGGTCGGCGATTTGACCGCGACGGCAATGGTGTCCGACCAGCCGATTGAAGGCGAAGAATACACCAAACGCCTGCGCGGCGGCGTGTTGGCGGACGGTTTGGTATCGGTAATTGCGACGGCTTTGGGTTCGCTGCCGCTGACGACTTTCGCGCAAAACAACGGCGTGATTCAGATGACCGGCGTGGCTTCGCGCCATGTGGGCAAATATATTGCCGTGATTTTGGTGTTGCTGGGTTTGTTCCCCGTCGTCGGACGCGCGTTTACGACGATTCCGAGTCCGGTTTTAGGTGGGGCGATGGTTTTGATGTTCGGCTTGATTGCGATTGCGGGCGTGCGGATTTTGGTCAGCCACGGCATCCGCAGGCGCGAAGCGGTGATTGCGGCAACGTCGGTCGGTTTGGGTTTGGGTGTGGCGTTTGAGCCGGAAGTGTTTAAGAACCTGCCCGTCTTGTTCCAAAACTCCATTTCCGCCGGCGGCATCACGGCAGTTATCCTGAACCTGCTTTTGCCGGAGGATAAAACCGACAAAGTCGTCAAAATCGATACCGAGGGGCTGGAGCATTAAGTTTCAAGCGTAAACGAAAGGTCGTCTGAAAATTTGATTTTCAGACGACCTTTTCTATCGGGTTTGGATTGAAACCGTATTCTGTCGAAGAAGTCGGTTTACGATTTATTTGCCGATGGTTACACGCTTGATGATGACCGGTTTGACGGGGACGTTTTGATGGAAGCCGCGTGTTGCAGTCGGGGTTTTGCTGATTTGCTGCACGACATCCATGCCCGAAGTCACTTTGCCGAAGACGGCATAGCCGTAGCCTTGCGGGGTTTTGTTTTTGAAGTCGAGGAATGCGTTGTCGGCAGTGTTGATGAAGAACTGGCTGGTGGCGGAATTAGGATCGCCGGTACGCGCCATGGCGATGGTGCCGACGGTGTTTTTCAAGCCGTTGTCCGCTTCGTTGTTGATGGCTTTGTCTGTGGCTTTTTGGGCAAGGTCTGCGGTAAAGCCGCCGCCTTGAATCATAAAGCCGTCGATAACGCGGTGGAAAACGGTGTTGTCGTAAAAGCCTTTGCGTGCGTAGCTGACGAAGTTGGCGACGGTTTTCGGTGCTTTGGTTTCGTCAAGCGACAGGCTGATATTGCCCATATTGGTTTCGATAACGGCGCGGGTCTCGGCTTGGGCGTTGAAGGCTGTGGCAAGCACGAGAGCGGCGAAAGTGAGTTTGAGGGTTTTGTTCATTGGAGTGTTTCTCGTAGTGTGAAAATTAAACGTTATTATCGCGGATTTTATGTGAAATCTCTAAAAGGCGTTGTGAAATATTTTAAGGTCGTCTGAAAACGGATACAGCGAACTTCGTTTCAGACGACCTTTTGTGTTGCGCCGCGGCTTATTGTTTGGCTGCTTCGAGTTGGATGTCGATGCGGACGGTTTTGGTCATGCCTGCATCAACCAGATAGTTTATGCCCCATTTGGTGCGGTCGATGGTGGTGCTGAAGTCGCCGCCGCAAACTTCGGTTTTCGCCATCGGGCTTTGGTAGCAGTTGAATTTTTCGGCTTTGAGTTTGACGGGGGCGGTTTTGCCGTGCATGGTCAGATTGCCGTCAACGGAGAGCAGTTTTTTGCCGTTGAAGTTGAATTTGGTGGAAACGAAGCGGATGTTCGGGTATTTGGCAACATCAAAGATGTCGGCAGATTTCAGGTGGTCGGTGAAGTGTTGCGAACCGCTTTGCAGGTTGGCAACGGGAATGGTAATGTCGATTTTGCCTTGGCGTTTGGCTTGGTCGAAATCGACGGAGCCGGTCAGACCGTAGAAACCGCCGACGTTGGTGCTGGTGTTGAAGTGGTCGATGGCAAAACGGGCGTTGGCGTGGTGTTCGTCCACTTTGTAAGTGGCGGCGGAGGCAGTACCGATGGCTGCTGCTGCGAGCGCAGTGAAGATGATTTTTTTCATGATGGTCGTCCTTTGTATGAGGTTATAAAGATGTTTATCTTAACATAAGAAAGAATGCATATCATTTCTTAAGGGTGAACGGTGGATTTACTTGGATTTGATGATGGGGTCGTCTGAAACCTGAGAAGGGCAACACTAGGGGCTGTCGACATTCAATAGTTTCCGTGTCTTTTTATCCCCAAAGCGGCATCTTCTGCGTTGGAAATCCTCGCAAGCGTCCAACCTTTTTGCGGTTTTCGACCTGAATCTTCCGCTTAGTGAAAGAAATCCACTGGGAAAATTAAATGTCGACAGCCCTAATGAAAAAAGCGCGGTGTTATCCGCGCTTTTGGTTTTCAGACGACCTTTTACAAGGCGGCGAGTACGGCGTCGCCCATTTCGGAGCAGGAAACGAGTTTCGTGCCTTCTTCGTAAATATCGCCGGTGCGCAAGCCTTGTTGCAGCACTTTTTGGACGGCGCTTTCGACTTGTTGCGCGCGGGCTTCGTCGTTCAGGCTGTAACGCAGCAGCATGGCAAGAGAGAGGATAGTGGCCAGCGGGTTGGCTTTGTTTTGCCCGGCGATGTCGGGAGCGGAGCCGTGTGACGGTTCGTACAGACCTTTGCCGTTTTCGTCCAACGAGGCGGAGGGCAGCATGCCGATGGAGCCGGTCAGCATGGAGGCTTCGTCGGAGAGGATGTCGCCGAAGATGTTGCCGGTGGCGATGACGTCGAATTGTTTGGGCGCGCGCACGAGCTGCATGGCGGCGTTGTCCACATACATGTGGGAGAGTTCGACATCGGGGTATTGTTTGCCGATTTCTTCAAAGATTTCGCGCCACAGTTCGGTGGTTTCCAAGACGTTGGCTTTGCCGACGGAGCAGACTTTTTTGCTGCGTTTTTGGGCGGATTGGAAGGCGACGTGGGCGATGCGGCGGATTTCGCTTTCGCTGTATTTCATGGTGTTGTAGCCTTCGCGTTCGCCGTTTTCCAGAACACGGATGCCGCGCGGTTCGCCGAAGTAGATGTCGCCGGTGAGTTCGCGCACGATGAGGATGTCGAGGCCTGCGACGATTTCGGGTTTGAGCGTGGAGGCGTTGGCAAGCTCGGGGTAGAGGATGGCGGGGCGCAGGTTGGCAAACAGATTCAGGTCTTTGCGGATTGCCAATAGACCGCGTTCGGGGCGCAGCGGGCGGTCGAGGTTGTCGTATTGCGGGCTGCCGACCGCGCCGAGCAGGACAGCATCGGCTTTGCGGCAGAGGTTTTGTGTGAATTCGGGATAGGGATGGCCGTATTCGTCGTAGGCTTCGCCGCCCAGTGGGGCGTATTCGTAGCTGGCGTCCAAGCCTTGGGCGATGAGTTTGTCGAGTACGCGGACGGTTTCGGCGACGATTTCGGGACCGATGCCGTCGCCTCGGAGGATGGCGATATGTTTGGTCATGTATAACCTCTTTTCTAGATAAAAAGTAATTTATAAATATGTGAATCAGATGTTAAGTTTTTGCTAGTTTTTTCATAACCTCTATTCTAATTTTCATAAAGTTATTTAAATCTTCTGAAATTCCCTCTTCCCCATAGAATCTCATGCTATCAATACCATTTTCAGGAGTTAATTCCAATAATTTTCTCAGTTTTGATATGTATTGCGGATCAAAATCTTCTTTTCCGTTTTTCCCTTTCTTTTTGACCGTAACTCCTTTTATTGTTTTATTTGTATTTTGATCCCGAACTTTACAAACTTTACCATAGTCAACAAGGATGAAACCAAACTCATTTAATATTGCTTCAAGTTTTCTGAATTTGAGTGGTCTATCTCCTTTACTTTGAGTACGAGAAAATTTTTCAAGTTGCTCCGCTATGATAAAAACCTCATCATTTCTATTTTTACAGATCTCATGGGCAGCAACACGTCTCGTAAATTCATATAATTCTTCATCAGAGCATCGTTCAATTAGAATCCCAAATTCCCCTAAATAATAAATTGTGGATAATAAAGCTGTCCTTTTATTACCATTATGAAATGGATGATTATTGATTATACTATGAAATAAAGCAGCTC
This sequence comes from Neisseria sp. HMSC064E01, assembly GCF_001808875.1. Classification (NCBI taxonomy): domain Bacteria; kingdom Pseudomonadati; phylum Pseudomonadota; class Betaproteobacteria; order Neisseriales; family Neisseriaceae; genus Neisseria; species Neisseria sp. HMSC064E01. The sequence continues at coordinate 44,122 of NZ_KV794907.1, read as the reverse complement.
CTTTTAGGTAGTGTGAGTCATATTCAGGATTTAAATCGGGGCGACTTGCTGCCGATTCGATGCCTCCTCTATTTTTAATGCCAGGAGGCTGAATTGGATCTTCTAGATCTTTAAAGTAATTAGTTAAATAATCATGTATGTAGATAATTGTATTTGCATTTATCATTTTTTTGATGACCTATATTTGAAGAAATCTATTAATAATTATGTCTGTTGTATAGTTAGGGAGGTGTTATAGTCGTTATCCAAGTGGATTTGGTTCAATGATTAACCTCTGAATAGTAGGAGTAATGGTTGCTTAAATAGACTCGTAGTGAGGTTTCATCTTTTCCAAGTAAAGAATTAATGATGGGTTAGGAAGCAATATTTCCCCTTTATTCGATTTCTGTTACATACGTTCTGCTTCGATACGGATTTTAAAGACGGCTTTGCGTATGGACTTTTCTTCGCCAACCAGCGGGGCGTGTGCGTCGTTGGGGAAGAAGAGGGCGAACTCGCCCGGTTGGAGCGTGAGCCAGGTTTCCGGTTCGCAGTCGAAAAATTCGATGTCGCGCTTTTCGTCGTAGCCCAAACCGTTTTTCAGACGACCCCTGTCTATCCAGCCGTAGGTTTCTTCCCCGCTGATGGGGACTTGGATGTCGATGTGTTTCAAATGCGCTTCGGGCTTTGCTTCGGCTTTGCCCCTCATCGGTTCGCTGCCGACAAAGAGGCGGATATTGGGATTTGCACACGGCACTTGTCCGTCGGGCAGGGCGGCGAAATCCAGCGTTTGCAGCAGGTGGACGGCGTCGGCAAAGTCGGGGTGCAGCGCGGCGTAGCGAGCGGCGTTGGTGATGGTGTCGGTAATCATGTTTTGCAGAAAGAGATAAAAAGGCCGTCTGAAAATTAAACCTCAGGGTGTAGCGAAGCCAATACGTTCTTCAAGATGCCTTGCCGGAAGACAAATAAGACTTCGGTATAGGCGGCACCATCTCCGATGACGGTCGTTAAGAAAAGGGTATCATCTTTAGCGCGGTAGTAACAGTGGCTCAGTTGCGTATTATCGCCTGCCTTTTCAAAATATGGGTCGAACAGGTGGTCATATTGGGCTCGGGGAGCGATTTGTGTTTTACCGTTGCGGAAAAAGGCAATTTCACGATAGTGGCTGAATGGAATTGTACCGTCAGTGCCGAACATTTCTTTTCCGCGATAATGGGACAGTCCGTATTGATCGTGTGTAAACAGATGTTTTTCTTTCTTATAGTTGAAACGTTCCGATTTAATGCGCACGCCCATACCGTTTTTTTGGCAGGTAAAGCCGTCGGCAGTGGCCGTAACGGGGATGCTTTCATAACGCGACAACGGAATCAGTCGCGAAGTATGCACCCAGCCATCTAGCCTTTTTTTGCCGCGCAAATCGTAGGTTATCTGCCAACCGTGTTCTAAATGAAGCTTTCCGTCCATCTCGGGGGTATAAACATGGGTACCGTTTGGAATTTTGGTCAGGATTCGGCTTTGGGCGTTCGGTTTTTCGCGTAAGTTGCTGTATCCGTCAGGATCTTGAATTTCTGAGAATTCCGCATGTGCGGCGAGGCTGATAAAAAGTATAGGGAGCAGGATAATTTTTTTCATGGTGTTGTGTGTGTGAAATTGTTGGGTATGTTTTTCAAATATGATGGTAAAGAGTAACGACCTGATTGTGTGTTAATAAAAGAGGTCGTCTGAAAATTCGTTACACTCGTTTTCAGACGACCTCATCGTTTATCAACCGTTAAACAGCCAAGGTTGGCTTTGGCGGCGTTTTTCTTCGAAATCGCGGATTTCGTCGGCGTGTTGCAGGGTTAAGCCGATTTCGTCCAAACCGTTTAAGAGACAGTGTTTGCGGTGTTCGGTAATGTCGAATTTGAACGTTTCGCCGCTTGGTGTGGTTAAGGTTTGCTCGGCAAGGTCGATGGAGAGTTGATAGCCTTCGTTGGCTTCGACTTCTTTGAAAAGCTGATCAACTTGTTCTTCAGTCAACACGATGGGCAGGAGGCCGTTTTTGTAGCAGTTGTTGAAGAAGATGTCGGCGAAGCTGGGGGCGATGACGGCGCGGAAACCGTAGTCGTCCAATGCCCAAGGGGCGTGTTCGCGCGAGGAGCCGCAGCCGAAATTTTTGCGCGTCAACAGGATTTGCGCGCCTTGGTAACGCGGCTGGTTAAGCGAGAAATCGGGGTTGAGCGGACGTTTGCTGTTGTCCATGCCCGGTTCGCCGTGGTCGAGATAACGCCATTCGTCAAAGGCATTGGGACCGAAGCCGCTTCGTTTGATGGATTTTAAAAATTGTTTGGGAATGATGGCGTCGGTATCGACGTTGCTGCGGTCGAGCGGGGCGACGATGGCGGTGATTTTGGTAAAGGCTTTCATGTCAGGTTCTTATAGGAATAATGTGAAAAATTGATGGCTGTTTGGAGGGGTGGATTAACGTGTGCTGTGCAAACCGATTCGGTTGCCTTCGGTATCTTCGATAAAGGCGGCAAAGCCGTTGGCGATGGGGAATTTTCCCTGCAACAATTTTCCGCCTGCCGAAACGGCTTTTTCGGCGGTCTCGGCACAATCAGGGCAATTGAAGAATATGGTTGTACCACCGTGACCGGGTTGGGCGTTGCTGTCGTGCCAAATCATGCCGGCAGTACCGTGTTGCGTGTAATCGGCAGGAAAAAGAATGAAACGGAAGCCGTTACCGCCGATATCTTGCAAAGGTTTGCCGAAGACAGATTCGTAAAACGCTTTGGCTCGATTCAAATCTTGGGCGTGAATACCAAACCAACTTGACGGATTGCTCATGTTTTCTTCCTTTATATGGAATGCCGAAAATTTCCGGATGCCTTATTGATGTAGGGTAAGAGGTCGTCTGAAAAAAGGTTTGGATTTTTCAGACGACCTTGGTTGCCGGTTTATTCGGTAGCAGCTTCAAGCTTTTCGCCGACATGAGTCATGCCGCGACCTACGGCATTGCCGCCTTTTTTAACGGCTTCCTCAGTCTTGTCGGCTACATGACCGGCGGTTTCTTTGGTTTTATCCCAGTTGCGGCTGGCATCATCTTTTGCTCCGGACCAAGTGCTGGAACAGGCAGACAAGATGAAAGCTGCGGCAGCCAATGCAAAAAGTTTTTTCATAATGGATTCCTTTCAAGTGATAAATGATTGAAAAGGTTTCAGACGTTTTGCGCAACAATGGGGAATTTGCTTGAGCAAGGTGTTTTCAGACGACCTTTATTAATGGGGTCGTCTGAAAGATTATGCCATAGTACGGATGTCGGTAAATTTACCGTTTACCGCAGCGGCGGCAGCCATAGCAGGGCTGACCAGGTGCGTGCGCCCGCCGTTGCCTTGGCGGCCTTCGAAGTTGCGGTTGGAGGTGGAAGCGCAGCGTTGACCCGGAGTGAGGCGGTCGGCGTTCATGGCGAGACACATTGAGCAACCCGGTTCGCGCCATTCGAAACCGGCATCGATGAAGATTTTATCCAAGCCTTCTTGTTCTGCCTGCTTTTTGACCAAGCCGGAGCCGGGAACGATTAACACGCGCTGTACGTTGTCGGCTTTTTTACGGCCTTTGGCGACGGCGGCGGCTTCGCGCAAGTCTTCAATGCGGCTGTTGGTGCAGGAGCCGATGAATACGATGTCGACGGGGATTTCGTTCAGCGGTGTGCCGGCTTCCAAGCCCATGTATTCGAGGGCGCGTTCCATGCCGCTGCGTTTGACGGGGTCAGTTTCTTCGGCAGGATTCGGTACTTTGCCGCTGATGTCCAAAACCATTTCAGGCGATGTGCCCCATGTTACTTGTGGTTCGATGTCTTCGGCTTTGAAACGGTATTCTTTGTCGAATACTGCGCCTTCGTCGGAAACCAGCGTGCGCCAGTATTCGACGGCTTTGTCCCATGCTTCGCCTTTGGGTGCGAAGGGTTTGTCTTTGACATAGTCGATGGTGGTTTGATCGACGGCAACCATGCCGGAGCGCGCCCCTGCTTCAATCGCCATGTTGCACAGGGTCATGCGGCCTTCCATCGAAAGGCTGCGGATGGCTTCGCCGCCGAACTCGATGGCATAGCCCGTGCCGCCTGCCGTGCCGATTTGTCCGATGATGTAGAGGGCGACGTCTTTGGCGGTAACGCCCGGTTTCAGACGACCTTCAACGGCAATCAGCATGGATTTGGATTTTTTCGCGGTAATGCACTGGGTCGCCATAGTGTGTTCGACTTCGGAAGTGCCGATACCGTGTGCCAGCGCGCCGAACGCGCCGTGGGTAGAGGTGTGCGAGTCGCCGCAGACGACGGTCATGCCGGGCAGGGTCGCGCCTTGTTCCGGACCCATGACATGAACGATGCCTTGACCTTTATCCATGAACGGGAAGTAGGCGAGTGCGCCGAACTCTTTGATATTTTTGTCTAAAGTATCGACTTGCAGCTTGGAAATCGGGTCTTGGATGCCTTTGTCCCAATCGCCGGTCGGGGTGTTGTGGTCGGCGGTGGAGACGACGCTGTCGATACGCCACAGCTTGCGTCCCGCTATTTTCAGGCCTTCAAACGCCTGCGGGCTGGTAACTTCGTGCACTAAATGGCGGTCGATGTAGAGCAGGACAGTGCCGTCTTCTTCTTCGCGGACGACGTGGCTGTTCCAGAGTTTGTCGTAGAGGGTTTGTTCGCTCATGATGGGTTATCTTTGCTTATTAATAATAGGAGTAGATGGTTTGTTTTGATGGGCGGATTTTAGGCTTTTTACAGGGGTAGCGCAATAGAAATTTGTCTAATTTCTACATTTTCACATAAAAATCTAAAAATAACTTTCAAAAATTAGACAAATTGTAGAATTGTTGACAAAAAGAGGTATTTTATTTGAAACAATGCTTGTCGTACCGCCTAAAAAAGCACTATCATTTCCATCCGTATCCCACATCCGACAACAGAGGTATAGAGAATGAAATTACCGGTTATGGCTGCCGAACATCTGTCGCAACTTCAGGCGTTTGAAGCGAAAATCTTGTGCAACCACGCCAAAATCGAAGCATGGTTCCGTTCGCAATGGAACGCGCACCGCCCGCCGTTTTACGGTTCGGTCGACATCCGCAATGCCGGTTACAAAATTTCATCTATTGATATGAACTTGTTCCCCGGCGGTTTCAACAACCTGAATCCGAATTTCATCCCGCTGGCAGCAGTTGCGGCGCAAGACGCAGTACAACGCGCCTGCGAAACGGCAAAATCCGTATTGATTATTCCTGAAAACCATACCCGCAACACATTCTACCTGCAAAACGTTTACGCACTCAGCGAGATTTTGCGTTCGGCAGGGTATGAAGTCCGTTTGGGCAGCCTGAATCCTGAAGTAACCGAGCCGACCGAGTTTGAAACCGCGCTGGGCGATAAAATCCTGCTGGAACCTTTATTGCGTACCCGCGAGCGCGTCCATCTTGCAGACGGTTTCTCACCTTGCGTCGTCTTGTTGAACAACGACTTGTCCGCCGGCGTTCCCGACATTCTCAAAGGCATCAGCCAAACCGTATTGCCTCCGCTGCACGGCGGTTGGACGACGCGCCGCAAAACAGAGCATTTCAGCGCATACAACCAAGTCGCCGCCGAATTTGCCAAGCTGATTGACATCGACGAATGGCAGATTAACCCGTATTTCGAAAAAATCGGCGGTTTGGACTTCCAAGAGCGCGAAGGCGAAGATGCGTTGGCGGAAGCGGTAGAACGCGTGCTGGCGAAAATTCAAGCCAAATACGACGAATTGGGCATTGCCGACCAGCCTTTCGTGATTGTCAAAGCCGACGCAGGTACTTACGGCATGGGCGTGATGAGCGTCAAATCAGCCGACGAAGTGCGCGGGCTGAACCGCAAAAACCGCAACAAAATGGCGAAGGTGAAAGAAGGCTTGGAAGTCAGCGAAGTGATTGTCCAAGAAGGTATTTATACCTATGAAACCATGAACGGTGCCGTGTGCGAACCTGTCGTTTATATGATGGACCGGTTCGTTATCGGTGGCTTCTTCCGCGTACACGAAGGACGCGGCGCGGACGAAAACCTCAACGCCGGCGGCATGGTGTTCGTTCCGTTGTCCAACAGCATCCCCACCGGCAGCGGCGACAATTCCCAAGAAGCCCCCGAAGCCTGCAAACGCGTATTTGAACAATGGGACTCGCTCGGCATGCCGCGCTCCGAAAAAGATTGTGACGTCGATAATGAACACAACCGCCTCTACGTTTACGGCGTAATGGCGCGCCTGTCGCTGCTTGCCGCCGCGCTTGAGTTGGAGCAAACCGCGCCGTAAAGCGCGTTTGGTCTGATTATTTGAAATAGTAAAAGGTCGTCTGAAAACCATAGTTTAAGTTTTCAGACGACCTTTTTATGTGGGCAGGTAGGAATAGCAGGCAACCATTAAAGCAACAAGCCGCAGATGGTACGGACAGTGCGGTAGCTGTGGCGAAAAATCAGTTTATTCGCCATATGATTCAAAAGGGATGCAAAAAGCCCGAAAAGCGCGGTTTTATGCTAAAATTCCCATCTATTTTTGCCATACGAAATAAAGAAAACCATGACCGACGCAACTATCCGCAACGACCATAAATTCGCACTCGAAACCCTGCCCGTCAGCCTTGAAGACGAAATGCGCAAAAGCTATCTCGATTACGCCATGAGCGTGATTGTCGGCCGCGCGCTGCCCGATGTGCGCGACGGTTTGAAGCCGGTACACCGCCGCGTGCTTTACGCCATGCACGAGCTGAAAAACAACTGGAACGCCGCCTACAAAAAATCGGCGCGTATCGTCGGCGACGTCATCGGTAAATACCATCCGCACGGCGATTCCGCGGTTTACGACACCATCGTGCGCATGGCGCAGGATTTTTCGATGCGCTACGTCTTAATCGACGGTCAGGGCAACTTCGGTTCGGTTGACGGCGACGGCGCCGCGGCGATGCGTTATACCGAAATCCGCATGGCGAAAATCGCCCACGAAATGCTGGCGGACATCGAAGAAGAAACCGTCAATTTCGGTCCGAACTACGACGGCAGCGAACACGAGCCGCTGGTGTTGCCGACCCGCTTCCCCGCGCTGTTGATCAACGGCTCGTCCGGTATCGCCGTCGGTATGGCGACCAACATTCCGCCGCACAACCTCACCGACACCATCAACGCCTGTCTGCGTCTTTTGGATGAACCCGAAACCGAAATCGACGAATTGATCAACATCCTGCAAGCCCCCGATTTCCCGACCGGCGCAACCATCTACGGCTTGAGCGGCGTGCGCGAAGGCTATAAAACCGGCCGCGGCCGCGTCGTTATGCGCGGTAAAACCCATATCGAACCCATAGGCAAAAACGGCGAACGAGAAGCCATTATCATCGACGAAATTCCGTATCAGGTGAACAAAGCCAAGCTGGTGGAAAAAATCGGCGAGTTGGTGCGTGAAAAAACGTTGGAAGGCGTATCCGACCTGCGCGACGAATCCGACAAATCCGGTATGCGCGTCGTCATCGAATTGAAACGTAACGAAAACGCCGAAGTCGTTTTAAACCAACTCTACAAACTCACCCAGCTTCAAGACAGCTTCGGCATCAACATGGTCGCCTTGGTTGACGGTCAGCCGCGCCTGTTGAACCTGAAACAAATTTTGTCGGAATTCCTGCGCCACCGTCGCGAAGTCGTTACCCGCCGCACCCTGTTCCGCCTGAAAAAAGCGCGTCATGAAGGCCATATCGCCGAAGGTAAAGCCGTCGCCCTGTCCAATATCGACGAGATGATTCGCTTGATTAAAGAATCTGCCGACGCGCCCGAAGCCAAAGAAAAACTGTTGTCCCGCGCATGGCGCAGCGGTTTGGTGGAGGACATGCTGAGCCGTACCGACCTCGACCTGCGCATGGCGCGCCCCGAAGGTCTGCCCGCCAACCTCGGCTTGCAGGAACAAGGCTATTATCTGAGCGAAATCCAGGCTGATGCCATCCTGCGCATGAGCCTGCGCAACCTGACCGGCCTCGACCAAGAAGAAATCGTCGGCGACTACAAAACCATCATGGCAAAAATCATCGACTATTTGGACATTCTGGCGAAACCGGAACGCATCACTCAAATCATCCGCGAAGAATTGGAAGAAACCAAAACCAATTTCGGCGACGAGCGCCGCAGCGAAATCAACCCGTTTGGCGGCGACATTGCCGATGAAGATCTGATTCCGCAACGCGAAATGGTCGTTACCCTGACTCACGGCGGCTATATCAAAACCCAGCCAACCACCGACTATCAGGCGCAGCGTCGCGGCGGGCGCGGCAAACAGGCGGCGGCCACCAAAGACGAAGACTTCATCGAAACCCTGTTTGTCGCGAACACGCATGACTATTTGATGTGTTTCACCAACTTCGGCAAGTGCCACTGGATTAAGGTTTACAAACTGCCCGAAGGCGGACGCAACAGCCGCGGCCGTCCGATTAACAACGTCATCCAGTTGGAAGAAGGCGAAAAAGTCAGCGCCATCCTCGCCGTGCGCGAATTCCCCGAAGACCAATACGTCTTCTTCGCCACTGCACAAGGCATGGTGAAAAAAGTCCAGCTTTCAGCCTTTAAAAACGTCCGCAGCCAAGGCATCAAAGCCATCGCGCTCAAAGAAGGCGACTACCTCGTCGGCGCCGCGCAAACCAGCGGCTCGGATGACATCATGCTGTTCTCCAACTTGGGCAAAGCCATCCGTTTCAACGAATACTGGGAAAAATCCGGTAACGACGAAGCAGAAGATGCCGACATCGAAACCGAAATTTCAGACGACCTCGAAGACGAAACCGCCGACAACGAAAACGCCCTGCCAAGCGGCAAACACGGCGTGCGTCCGTCCGGTCGCGGCAGCGGCGGCCTGCGCGGTATGCGCCTGCCTGCCGACGGCAAAATCGTCAGCCTGATTACTTTTGCACCCGAAGCCGCGCAAAGCGATTTGCAAGTGCTGACCGCCACCGCCAACGGCTACGGCAAACGTACCCCGATTGCCGATTACAGCCGTAAAAACAAAGGCGGACAAGGCAATATCGCCATCAACACTGGCGAGCGCAACGGCGACTTGGTCGCCGCAACCTTGGTCGGCGAAACCGACGACCTGATGCTGATTACCAGCGGCGGCGTCCTCATCCGCACCAAAGTCGAACAAATCCGTGAAACCGGCCGCGCCGCAGCAGGCGTGCGCCTGATTAATCTGGACGAAGGCGAAACCTTGGTATCGCTGGAACGTGTCGCAGAAGAAGCGGAAGATGAAAATCCCGAAGCGGAAAATCCGGAAGGCAATGAAGCTGAGAACACCGTATCGGATACCGAAGGCGGCGAAGCGTAAATCTAGCTTCCGATTTGCTGAAGCCGATTGATTGCGGGGTCGTCTGAAACAATAGGTTTCACACTATTGAGAATATCGACCGAAAGATTGCCTGTTTATCGTTTCCTTTTAAATAAAAAAGTGGATGGGCAGGCAATAGGCAGCACGGTTTCACAGTTGGTTTCTGATGTATCAGCAATGCTTCAGTCTTCTTTCAGCTTGTCGATAATTTATTGTTATAGTGGATTAACTTTAAATCAGGACAAGGCGACGAAGCCGCAGATAGTACATCAGGACAAGGCGATGAAGCCGCAGATAGTACAGATAGTACGGAACCGATTCACTTGGTGCTTTAAGCACCTTAGAGAATCGTTCTCTTTGAGCTAAGGCGAGGCAACGCCGTACTGGTTTAAATTTAATCCACTATAAATCTAAAAATGGAGAAAATCATGTCAACTTTATCCGATAAAATCATCATGGTAACCGGCGCGTCCCAAGGTTTGGGCGAGCAGGTTGCCAAGGCTTATGCGGCGGCTGGCGCGACCGTCATTTTGGTGGCGCGCCATCAAAAGAAGTTGGAAAAAGTTTATGATGCCATTGTCGATGCCGGCTATCCCGAACCCTTTGCCATCTGCTTCGACTTAATGAGCGCAGAAGAAAAAGAGTTCGAACAATTTGCCGCAACCATTGCTGAAGCAACAAACGGACGCTTGGACGGTATCGTGCATTGCGCCAGCTATTTCTATGCGCTTTCTCCTTTGGATTTCCAAACCGTATCCGAATGGGTCAACCAATATCGGATCAACACCGTCGCACCGATGGGTTTGACACGCGCGATGCTGCCTTTGCTGAAAGCTTCTTCCGATGCTTCCGTGATTTTTGTCGGAGAAAGTCATGGCGAAGATCCTAAGGCTTATTGGGGTGGATTCGGCGCGTCGAAAGCTGCGTTAAATTACTTGTGTAAAGTAGCTGCCGACGAATGGGAGCGTTTTGACAACCTGCGCGCCAATGTTCTGATTCCGGGCCCGATCAATTCGCCACAGCGTATCAAATCCCATCCGGGCGAGTCGAAAAGCGAACGTAAAAACTATACCGACGTATTGCCGCAGTTTGTTTGGTGGGCAAGTCAGGAGAGCAGGGGACGCAGCGGCGAGATTGTGTACCTCTAAGCTTGAACGGTAACGCGGCAAAATCATCATTTGATAACTGCCGCATTTTTATTGTGAAACCTGAAGGCTGTTTCTTTCTACGATTGAAATATCAGGCAAACGATGAAAAAGCTCGTCTGAAACCAAGTTTGGTGTTCAGGCGATTTTTTATGAATGGAAACGAGGATCGGGTTTGACTTAAAATCTGAATTTATTATAAAAAAGGTCGTCTGAAAATTTTCAGACGACCTTTTGATATAAGCAAAACATTAAGGCTGCCAATCTAAGAAGTTGCGCAACAGCAGCAACCCCGCGTCGTGGCTTTTTTCCGTGTGGAACTGGGTGGCGAAAACATTGTCTTTGCCGACGATGCAGGCAAATTCGTGCGGGTATTCGCTGGTGGCAAGGACGGTTTCGGGGTTTTCGGGAGCGAAGTAGTAGCTGTGTACAAAGTAAAAGCGCGTTTCTTGTCCGATGTCTTTAAACAGCGGATGCGGGCGGGTTTGATGTACTGTGTTCCAGCCCATGTGCGGCACTTTCAGACGACCTCCGTGTGCATCGGTTTGGTTGGCGGCGAAGCGTTTGACCATGCCTTTAAACCAGCCCAGTCCGGCGGTATCGCCTTCTTCGCTGTGTTCAAACAATAATTGCGCGCCGACGCAGATGCCGAAAAACGGTTTGTTTTTCAAGCTATCTTCCACTGCCTCGCCTAAGCCGCTTTGCCGCAGCGCAGCCATGCAGTCGGGCATTGCGCCTTGACCGGGGAAAATGATTTTGTCGGCAGCGAAGATGTCTTCGGGACGGTCGGTCAGATAAATTTCGGCAGTCTTGCCGGACAAGGCTTGCGCGGCCTGTACGGATTTGAGGACGGAATGCAAATTACCCATGCCGTAATCGACAATAGCGGTTTTCATGTTTTCTCCTTGGTTTTTTTGGTAATGGGGCAAGGCGGGGAAGAGCATTGCGATGGTAATGATTTTATAGCAAACCCCGAGCGTGGAAAATCATCGTCTTGTCCTGATTCAAACCTCATCCATCATTTGCCCATCAGCCGGTTTGAGGTTTACCGGATGCCGCCTTCCCGGTTGTATTCGATCATGTCGTTTACCGCTTGGGCGAGCCATGCCCAGCAATCGGGGAATTCTTGACGCTGTTCCCAGCCGGGGCCGGCGAAGTCGTGGATAAGCTGGACTGTGCCGCCTTTGCCGATTTCGAAGCAGGCAGTGTCATCGCAATCGCTGCGTTTGGCGAAGGGAATCAATTTCCTGTTAGGGTAACGGGTTTGCATGCCTTGGTATAGCTCGGCGGCCCAATCGCTATCGAGCAGATGCCAAATATCGAAATCGACTAAATTCAGTTCGACAATTTTTTGAAATGATTCAGGGTATTCAAAGTGGGTAATATCGAGTGTGTAACTTTTCATCGGTTGATTCCTAGTTTGAGGCTACCTGAAAAATGAAATTGGGCGTATGCGTTTCAGACGACCTTTCCCATATTACTCAATCTTCACCCGTTTCAACCTCAACGCATTGCTCAACACCGAAACCGAGCTTGCCGCCATTGCCGCGCCCGCGATGACGGGGTTTAAGAAGCCGAGTGCGGCGAGCGGGATGCCCAAGATATTGTAGAAGAAGGCGAAAAACAGGTTTTGTTTGATGTTTTTCAACGTCGCCTGCGATACCAGCAGGGCGTCGGCGAGCTGGTTGACCGAATGCTGCATCAGCGTGGCGGAGGCGGTGTGTTCGGCAACGTCCGCGCCGCCTTTCATGGCGAAGCTGACGTTGGCGGCAGCGAGCGCAGGCGCGTCGTTGATGCCGTCGCCGACCATTGCCACGGTTTTGCCGGCGGCTTTGAGTTTCTGCACTTCGGCGGCTTTGTCGCGTGGACTCATGTTGCCGAAGGCGTGTGCGATGCCCAGTTGTTTGGCGACGTATTCGACCGTGCCTTGGTTGTCTCCGCTCATGATGTAAACGTCGATGCCGTGTTTTTTCAGACGACCTATGGCTTCAGCGGTGTCGGTTTTCAATGCGTCGGCGAGAGCGAATGCGCCTACGGGTTTGCCGTTGGCGGAAACGGCGACGATGCTTGCGATGTGCCATACGTCGTCTGAAAACGTGGGCAAGGTCAATTCGGCAAATTCGGTTTTGCCTGCTTTTACCAAGCCCACGCCTTCGACTTCGGCGGTAATGCCTGCGCCGACAACGGTTTGCGCGTTTTGTGCGGCGGGGATGTCCAAACCGCGCGCTTGGGCGGCAGAGACGATGGCGCGGGCAAGTGGATGGGCGGCGTTTTGTTCAACAGCGGCGGCGATGCGGTACAAAGCGTCTTCGTCAAAGCCGCTGTCGGGGACGCAATAAACGGCGGCAACCTGCGGCCTGCCTTCGGTCAGCGTGCCGGTTTTGTCCAACACGACGGCATCGACATGGGCGGCCTCTTCCATCGCCGCCGCGTCTTTGAACCAAATGCCGTGTTTCACCGCTTTGCCCATGCCGACCATAATCGCGGCGGGCGTCGCCAGACCGAGCGCACACGGGCAGGCAATCACCAAAACGGCAACGGCGTGCATCAGCGCCACCGTCCAATCGCCTTTAACCAGCCAAGTGGCGATAAAGGTCAAAAGCGCAATGCCCACGACGGTAGGTACGAACACCGCCGCCGCCTTGTCTGCCACGCGCGCAATCGGCGCCTTGCTGCCTTGCGCTTCGGACAGCGCGTTCATCATGTCGCCGAGCAGGGTTTGGCTGCCGAGCTGCGTGGCGCGGTAAACCACGCTGCCTTCGGTCATCAGCGCGCCCGCCAACACTTTGCCGCCCGCCTTTTTCTCTTCGGGATTGGATTCGCCGGTGAGGTGGCTCTCGTCCGCCCAGCCGCTGCCGCTCTCGATAATGCCGTCGGCGGCAATGCGTTCGCCGTGATTGGCGCGGATCAGATCGCCGATTTGCACTTGGTCGATGGGAAGCTGTTTCCATTCGCCGTTGCGTTGCACGTTAACTTGGGTCGGCGTCAGTTTCAGCAGCAAGCCTAAGCTGTTCAGGCTGGATTTTTTGGTGCGGTGTTCCAAAAATTTGCCCAGAGACACAAAACCAATCACCATCACGCCCGCTTCAAAATACACATGCGCCATGCCGTGCGCCGCGTGCGGGCTGAAAAACAACATATAAACGGAATACAGATAAATCGACACCGTGCCAATGGTAACGAGCACGTCCATATTCGCCAGCCCGCCTTTAATACTCGCCCACGCGCTTTTGTAAAACGGCACCGCCAGCCAAAGCTGCACCACACTCGCCAATGCGAACTGCCACAACGGCGGAATCATCCAATCGTGCCGACCAATCATCATTCCCGCCATGCCGATAAGGAACGGGATATTGATTGCCAGCAAAAGCCACAGCCGCCAGCTTACATGCGCGGTTTCTTCGGGTTGCGGCAGAGCCTCTTCCGTCTTCTCCTGCGCGCCATAGCCGGTTTTCTCGATGATTTTGGCGATGTCGGCGGCGGAGGTTTGGCTGTCGTCAAACACCACCTGCGCCTCCTCGCTGGCGAAGTTCACCCCAGCCGATTCGACAAAATCTTTTTTGTTCAACACTTTTTCAATGCGCGAAGCGCAAGCCTGACAGGTCATGCCTTCGATTTGGAAACGGACTTTTTGTTGCATGGTTTCTTCCTTCTGAATGTGGTTGGGCTACCTGAAAAAAGCGGAGCAGGGTTTTCAGGTAGCCTTTGAGGTGTTGCAGTCGATTTGTTGCGATTCGATTTACAAAGCCGCATCAAAGCCGCCGTCTTCCACCGCTTCTATCAGCGCGGCGGGGTTGGTTTGGGCGGGGTCGAATTCCACGACGGCGTTCTTGTTTTCCAGGCTCACTTCGGCCTTGTCCACGCCGTTTACGCCTTCGAGGATGCTGGTAACGCTTTTCACGCAGCCGCCGCAGGTCATGCCTTCGATGTTTAATGTGATGGTTTGCATAGGGTTTCCTTTCTGTTGGAATGAGGCTGAGGTTTTAAAGCCCGTTGCAGTCAAAGCTTTCAGGTAGCCTGAAATGATGGGTCTGCTCTTGCTTTCCCGCTAAGTGCCGCCACTATAAAGCTTCACCCGAAGTATAGGTCAAGCATCATGATGAACATCAGCCAGGCCGCGGCCGAGAGCGGCCTTTCCGCCAAACAAATCCGCGACTACGAAAAGCACGGCCTAATCGCCCCGGCCGCGCGCAGCGAAGCGGGCTACCGCCGCTACGGACAGGCCGACCTTGCCCGGCTGCGCTTTATCCGCCATGCGCGGGAAGTGGGCTTTTCGCTGCCGCAGATCGGGCAGCTTTTGAGCCTGCAACACAACCCGCAGCGCACCAGCCGCGAAGTGAAAACGCTCACCGCGCGGCACATCGCCGAACTGGAAGCCAAAATCGAACGCTTGCAGGGCATGGTGGCCGAGCTGCAACGCTGGCACGATGCCTGCGCGGGAGACGACTGCCCGGATTGTGCGATTTTGGCCGGGCTGGAGGAGCGTTAGGCGGCTTGGGGCTAATACACATGAGTGCAACCACCTGTCGCCTTTGCTGGAAGGGATAGCCGAAGGTACGACCGTCTATGCCGACAAAGGCTACGACAGTGCGGAAAACCGGCAACATCTGAAAGAGCATCGGTTGTTAGACGACATTGCGCAAAGCCCACCGCAACCGCCCTCTGACGGAAGCACAAACCAAACGCAACCGATATTTGTCGAAGCCCCGTTATGTGGTCGAACAGAGCTTTGGTACG
>NZ_KV794907.1:17511-28814 GCF_001808875.1 Neisseria sp. HMSC064E01 | reverse complement strand
GAACCTGTTGAAAGCGGCTAACAGGCTAAGTGCGCCTGTTTGCGCCTAAAAGGCGGCTCGGATGCCTGATTATCAGGTATCCGGGGAGAATTAAGGGGGTATTTGGGTAAAATCAGGAGGTATTGGGGGAGGGAAATAGCCGAAAACCTGTGTTTGGGTTTCGTCTGTCGGGGGAAGGGCTTTTTTGCAAAGGTCTCTGCTCATAAAAAAACTGCACCTTGTGAGTTGGAGGGGATGTGTCCAACTTTTGGGGTGCAGTTCAAAAGGGGAGGGCGGTTTTCAGACGACCTTTTTGAGTGGGGCGGAGGGCTTGTTGTCAGATTTAAAATCTCGCAGATACGCATATTTTATGCCGATGCGGCAGGTTTTCAATTAAGCCGCGCCAAATTCCGTTAATTTCCATTAAAGGTCGTCTGAAAGCCTTCGGTGTCATACTTTCTCGGTTATAATAGCCGGCTTCTTCAATCTGACCCTTTTTTCGGAAATATATCATGGCCTTTGCCTCGCTTTTCACCCTTTTGGACGATATTACCGCTGTCTTGGACGACGTTGCCCTGATGACCAAAATGGCCGCCAAGAAAACGGCGGGCGTGGTCGGCGATGATTTGGCGCTCAATGCGAATCAGGTTACAGGCGTGTCGGCGGAACGCGAGCTGCCGATTATTTGGGCGGTGGCGAAAGGTTCTTTGGTGAACAAGCTGATTTTGGTGCCGCTGGCTCTCTTGCTGTCCGCCTTTTTGCCGAAGCTGATTACGTCTTTATTGATGATAGGCGGGATTTATTTGTGTTTCGAGGGCGTGGAAAAGCTGCTGCATAAGTTTCTACACCGCCACGAAGCGCATGACGACGAGGAAGCTGCCGCTGAAACGCTGGACGAAAAAACCAAGATTAAAGGCGCGATCCGTACGGATTTTATATTGTCTGCCGAGATCATTATTATTGCTTTGGGCGTGGTCGAAAAATACGACTTGATGACCCGTTCGCTGGTCATGGCGGCAATCGGTGTCGGCATGACGGTTTTTGTGTACGGTTTGGTCGGCGTCATCGTCAAGCTTGACGATTTCGGTATGTTGCTGATGCGTCAAAAAAGTACGGGCATCCAAACGGTCGGACAGGGTCTGATTGCCTTTATGCCTTGGTTTATGAGAGGTTTGAGCGTGGTGGGTACGCTTGCCATGTTCCTCGTCGGTGGCGGTCTGATTGCGCACAACTTGGGCTTTTTGCATGATTTCTTACACGCGCACCATTGGGACAGCGGCTTGATGGAGCATATCGCCAACCTTACCGTCGGACTGATTGCGGGTGCCGTCGCCTGCGCCGTTGCGCTGCCTTTGATGAAGCTGTTTCAAAAACACTAAACAACCGATACGTCGTCTGAAAATGGTTCAACTTTGTTGAATCTGTATTTTCAGACGACCTCTTATTTTCTTTTCTCTGCAATGAACATTTTCCGCAAACTCGAACAATATTGGCAGCATCCTGTGCTGTACTGGCCGCTGGTGGTTCTGATTGCCGCCGCCACGCCCTTGACTTTCGCGCCTTATTACCATTTTTGGCTGATGCCTTTGCTGTTTGGCGCGCTGATCCGACTGATTGAACTGCGTCCGCGCTTTGCTGTTTCTACCGCTTATCTGTTTGGGCTGATTGCCTATACGACGCAGTTTTATTGGATACATACCGCGCTGCACGATGTTTCCGGCTTGCCTAATTTATACGCGATTCCGCTGACTTTCCTGCTGCCTGCGTTTCTTGCGCTGTATCCTGCCGCCTGTTTTTGGCTGTGGAAGAAATTTCATCTGCCGCGTTGGGTTAAGGTTGGCATCGTTTTGCCGATTTTGTGGACGCTGGCGGAATTTGCCCGCGAACGCCTGTTGACCGGCTTCGGCTGGGGTGCGCTCGGCTATTCTCAAATTGTCAAAGAAAGCCCGCTTGCCGGCTTTGCACCTTTGGGCGGTATTCATCTGGTTACGCTTGCGACGGCATTTGTCAGCGCGTGGTTGGTGTTGCTGATTGACAATACGGGTCGTCTGAAACAACGTCTGCTGCCGATGTGCATGATTGTTATGTTGTGTACCGTCGGCTTTATCGCCCAACAAGCCGACTTTACTAAACCCGACGGCAGCACCAGTACCGTCGCGTTGGTGCAAGGTAATATCGAGCAGAGCCTGAAATGGGACGAAGAACAAGTCGTCCCCACTATTCAAAAATACTACGGTCAAATCAGCAAAACATCCGCTGACATCGTTATCCTGCCCGAAACCGCATTGCCCGTGATGCGTCAGGATTTGCCGGAAAACATCCTGACCCAGTTTGCCGAGCAGGCACGCACGAACGGCAGCGCATTGGCTGTCGGTATCGGTCAATACACTGCGGATGGCAGCGGATACGAAAACGCCGTAATCAATTTGAGCGACTACGATGATGTTTCAGACGACCTCCCGTATTACGCCAAGAATCATTTGGTTCCCTTTGGCGAATACAAACCGCTGCCTTTTCTGACCGAACCGTTGTACAAGCTGATGAATATGCCGCTTGCCGACTTCCGTCGCGGCGGAGCAGCACAGGCTCCCTTAACCATGAAAGGTCAAAAAGTCGCCTTTAATATCTGCTATGAAGACGGCTTCGGCGACGAACTCATCGCCACCGCAAAAAATGCCACACTGCTTGCCAACGTCAGCAATATGGCGTGGTATGGCGATTCCAACGCGATGTACCAACAGCTTCAGCAGTCCCAAGCCCGCGCGATGGAGCTTGGACGCTATATGGTTCGCGCCACCAATACCGGTGCAACCGCCATTATTTCCCCCAAAGGCAGCATCATTGCTGAGAGTGAACCCAATACCGATGCCGTCTTGGAAGGACATGTCAAAGGCTATGTCGGCGAAACCCCTTATATGAAGGCAGGCGGTTCGCTGTGGCTGATCGGGGTATTGTCGATTATTGCCATCGCACTGTTTTTAATCAGGAAAAAAGCAGATTGAGTTTGAAAAGGCGGTCTTTCATAAGGCCGTTTTTCTTAAAATTTATTATTTACATACAAGAATGTTTGTAATATACTGAACTTATTCCCAGTAAACCAGTCAAATTTTCAAAATCAATCGAGTTTTATAAAAGATAAAAATTCACCTATCAAACAGTCTTTTACAGAAAAAGGCATTTGACAGCATACGATAGGGCAACAGGCAGTGATATACTGCACGGCAAACAACAAGTAAACAATAGTCTCTGCATCATATAAAGGAAAGCACCTCTTATGAACAACGCCTTTGCATTACCCGTCATTCACAGCGGCAACGGCAGCCTTGAGCAATACATTCACACTGTTAACAGCATTCCCATGTTGACGCCCGAAGAAGAAAGCCAACTCGCGGAACGTCAGCAAAAAGGCGACCTTAACGCCGCCAAACAACTCATTCTTTCCCATTTGCGCGTCGTCGTATCCATCGCACGAGGCTACGACGGCTATGGACTGAACCAAGCCGACCTTATTCAAGAAGGCAACATCGGACTGATGAAAGCGGTCAAACGCTACGAGCCCAGCCGTGGCGCGCGCCTGTTTTCATTCGCCGTACACTGGATTAAGGCCGAAATCCACGAGTTTATCCTGCGCAACTGGCGACTGGTGCGCGTAGCGACCACCAAACCGCAACGCAAACTGTTCTTCAATCTGCGCAGCATGCGTAAAAACCTGAATGCCTTGTCTCCGAAAGAAGCGCAAGACATCGCCGACGATTTGGGCGTCAAATTGTCCGAAGTCATGGAAATGGAACAACGCATGACCGGACACGACATCGCCATCATGGCGGACAACAACGATGACGAAGACAGCTTCGCTCCCATCGACTGGCTTGCCGACCACGATGCCGAACCCAGCCGCCAACTGTCCAAACAAGCCCATTACGCCCTGCAAACCGAAGGTCTGCAAAACGCGTTGGCGCAATTGGACGACCGTAGCCGCCGCATCGTAGAAAGCCGCTGGCTGCAAGACGATGGCGGATTGACTCTGCACGAATTGGCAGCCGAATACGGCGTATCTGCCGAGCGCATTCGCCAAATTGAAGCCAAAGCCATGCAAAAACTGCGCGGTTTCCTCGCGGAAGAAGCTGAAGCGGTTTAAGAAACAAAACAGGTCAGTAGAAGGAAAAAGGTCGTCTGAAACCCGAAATCTCGGTTTCAGACGACCTTTTCGTATGGAAAAGATTTATTTTTTCGCTTTAGCCTGTTTGACGTCTTTTTCGGTGATGACACCGCCGCCGTTGTTAAACGCATTCATGATATAGGTGGCAACGGCAGCGAGATCGGCGTCGTTGATGGCGGTCGCGGGCATAAAACCGTTGTAAGGTTTACCGTTGACTTTGATGGGGCCGTTGATGCCTTTGGTCATGCTTTGCAGCAATGCCTGCGGTTTTTTCATAATATAGTCTGATTGGTAAAGAGGGGGAAACATGGTTCCCCTGCCTTCCCCTTTTTTACCGTGGCAGGCGGCGCAATTGCTTTCATAAATCTTTTGACCTTGTGCCATTTGAGCAGCATCGGCAGCAAAGGCGCTGTGGACGGATAAGGCAAAAATTGCAGCCGCCAATATTTTTTTTGTTGTGGTCATGATGTGTCCTTTTTGTCGGTATGGTCTGTTTCTTGATAATACAATAAAGGTCGTCTGAAAACAGATTTTTCAGACGACCTTAGACTTAAATCAAATGTAACGCATTCATCGGAAACAGGATCTATCCGGTCATTGCCAACCTTGCAGGTTGTTTTTGACCAGTTCAGTCAAAGCCTGAATCCATGCTGGGTGGTCGTTCAAGCAGGGGATGTAGCGGTATTCTGTACCTCCGGCTGCGTGAAATTGCTCGCGCCCCATGATGGCAATCTCTTCCATGGTTTCCAAGCAATCTGCCATAAAGCCCGGACAGAATACGTCCAATTTGCTGATGCCTTGTTTGGGCAGTTGGTCAAACAGGGCTTGTGTGCTGGGCGTTACCCATTTTGCTTTGCCAAATTGGCTTTGGAAGGAAACGATGTATTCTTGCTCGTCTAAGTTGAGCGCTTGGGCAAGAAGTTTTGCGGTGTGGCGGCATTCGTCGGGATAAGGGTCGCCGTCATCGTAATTTTTTTGCGGAATGCCGTGAAAGCTCAACATGAGTTTCTCGCCGCGCCCGTGTTCTTTCCAATAGGCTTCAATCTGTTGCTTCATAGCATCGATGTAGCCTGCGTCGTCGTAGAAACGGGAAACGGTACGCAGGCTCATTTGGTTTCGCTGCTTCAATAGTTGCTGGAACACTTTGTCTAAGGCGGCGCCGGTGCTGGAGGCGGCGTATTGCGGATATAAAGGGACAATCAGCAATCTGCCCACGCCTTGAGCTTTCATTTCGGTAAGGACGGTTTCTACACTCGGGTTGCCATAGGTCATGGCATAGCGGACGATGGTGTCGGGCATGGCTTGCGCGAGGGCGTCTGTTTGGCGTTGGGTATAGACGGCAAGCGGAGAGCCTTGTTCAAACCAGATTTTGGCGTAAGCGTGTGCACTTTTCTTTGGGCGCAGCGTCAGTACCAAACCATGCAAAATCGGCTGCCAAATGAGTTTGGGCAGTTCGACGACGCGTTGGTCCGATAAAAATTCTCGAAGATACGGTTTGACGGCGGCTGCAGTCGGGGCATTGGGCGTGCCGAGATTGAGGAGGAGGACGCCTACACGGTTTTGCTGGGTATAGGACAGGGAGGGTTCGATTTGGAAACGCGGCATAATGTGCCTTTTGATTGGGGTGGAAGCCTGTATTGTAGCAATGTGAAGGTCGTCTGAATATGGTTTGCTTTTTCAGACGACCTTTTTTCGGGGTTGTGTTTTAAGGATTGTGATGTATAATGTTATACCATAACATCTATCGGAGGAATGATGAAAGCGAATATCCACCCTGAAAATTACCGTACTGTGCTTTTTTACGACAGTGGTGCCAATGAAGGCTGGCTGATCCGTTCTTGTGCGGATACACACGGCAAAACGATGGTTTGGACCGACGGCAAAGAATATCCTTTATTCTCATTGGATACCTCTTCTGCCTCGCATCCCGTCTATACGGGCAAACAGCGCAATGTGAATACTGAAGGTCGAGCCAGCAAGTTCAACCAAAGATTCCAATCTATGATGTCTTCTTTTAGAAAGGATAAATGATGCAGGTTTTGTCTTCATTGAAAACGGCGAAGAAGCGCCATCGTGACTGTCAAATCGTTCGACGCAAGGGTAAAGTTTACGTCATCTGTAAAAGCAATCCCCGTTTCAAAGCCCGTCAGCGGTAATGTTTTCATATTTTGTAATGCTCTCAATGGATTGCCGCTCGCGATGATTTTCGTGAGCGGTCTTTTTTTGTTTTCAGACGACCTCGGACGGGCGGGTAAGTGTGAAGCAATGGTTGAGGGAAGTTTTAATGTTTGCGAAAAAACTACGGAGCTTTGGAAAAAGCTACATTCGGGGCGTGCAGGTAAATTAGGGTAAGCTTCCTTGCTAGACTATAAAGATGTTTATAACATGGAATTACTGTTTATTCAGTTCCACATTTTTCAGGAGTATTAATATGAAACTTAAAGCTGTATTGGCCGTAGCGGCTATTTTGTCCTTGGGTGCTTGTGCTGCACCTGATCATGAACGCAATGATGCTCCTCGCCACGAGCACCATCACGACCATGGTATGAACCACGAAGGTCACAACCACGCTCATGACGGTCGTTCTGCCCAGTCTTTCGAGTGCCAAAACGGTTTGGCTGTGACTGTACGCAATCTGGACACTAACCGCATTGAGTTGAGCTTGGATGACAAACGCGCTGTCTTGTCTTCTGCTGTTTCCGGCTCCGGCGAGCGTTATGTAGCTAATCGCGGTCTGTTCGGCAAAGGTGCGGAATGGCACCAAAAAGGCGGCGAAGCCTTCTTCAGCTTCGTTGATCCTTATGGCAACAAAGTAGACACTTCTTGCAACCGTCGTTAATGATTGCGTGAATTGTTGGGGACGGCTGATGTGAAATGCCTGTCTCTTTAAGACAACAAAAGGTCGTCTGAAATTTTCAGACGACCTTTTGTTTTGGAGAAACGCAAAACCTGTCGGTATTTTCCAACAGGCTTGCCGGTAGATTATTGGCTGCGTTTGATAATCAGCTTATCTTGGGTGACTTCGGCATTAAGCGCGGTTGCTATTTCCTTGACTACTTTTTCCAAATCGCTTTCTTTGATATTCGGATCGTACTGAGAAGCCAATTTGAGCGCTTCACCAATGAAGGTTTTATCGATTTCTGCATTAACGTTGTATTTGAGCTTGCTGATGATATCTTGTTTAAGCTGCTCGTCGTTTTGATATTCGATAGGCGGAAGAGCGGCGTCTACATCAGCTTTGGCGGCGCTGTCGTTCAAGTAGATTTGATTGCCTTTTGAATCGAATCTGATGCCGGTTTTTAAAAAGGCTTTTGCGATTTCCATCAGCTCTTTTTGTGTTTCGGGACTGTTCACATCGACGCATTCTTTACTTTGTCGGTTGGAGAAGTTATTGAAGCGGTCGATACCTTCGCCGTTGATATCGTAGAGATTGAAGTTGTAATTGATGCGGTCGAATTTGATGTTGTTAATGCGGAAGTTTTCGACGGTGCTGTGTCCTAACATGTTGTATTTATTGTCTTTTTCAGTCTGTTTGCCTTCAGCTTTCATTTTGTCGATGGCGAAATCAAAGGCTTGGTTGTCCATTTTGAATGTGACAGAGTCTAGACTGAAGAGGCTGGTACCATTGCGTATTGCAGTGGTACTGCCTTTTTCCATATCCGCCTGATATTTGATATTTTTTATATTAAATTGGTAACCTGGGTCTTCAGGTTTGTCTGGATGAGAGGCGGTCAGACCGGGCCATTCGAAATTGAAATTATCGAGATGGTACTGATGGTCGGATTTGTGGCCTTTGACAGCCAAAGTCGCCGCTTCCCATTTGATTTCATCAGAATCAATGGTTCGTGAGCCAGAAGGTACGGTCAGTTTGCTGTCTAATTCGCCACCCCAGGAAAGCGAGGTATTGCCGTCTAACTGGAATATTTCTTTATTGTCTTCCCCAATCAAATAGACTTTGCTTTGGATGGTGTAACCGTTCAAGCCGCGGGTAATGATGTCTTCGCCGCGAATTGAGAATTTTGTGTCCTGATGGCACAAGTCGGGCGTGATGTCGCCTCTCCATGAGACTTTCCCCGAAGTAAGACCCATGTCGAATTTATCCAACGTAATTTTCATGCGCTTGTCGGCATCGGGATTGTTTTGGAAGTAGTATTCCTGTTTCAATTTGTTGTCGGCATAAACGCCTCCGCCAACGGTTGCTCCTCCCAATGCGACGATGCCGACCAGTGTTGCGATGATGCTTTTTTTCATGTTTTATCCTTGAGCAGGTGGTAAAAATAGAATGAATAGATTGAAATGGGGTTGATTCAAATCAGCTTGGCGGCAGATAGAAGCAGTTTTTTGTTGAACTCAAGCCGCGACGCTGCCCGGTTGCGCTTTGGCGGAAATTGAATCAACCGCCAATATTTGCTTATGCCGATTTTAAAAATGCCAATATTGTAATATAAAAAGGTCGTCTGAAAACTTTCAGACGACCTTTTTTCAACCGTTCAAGCGATTAGCAACATCTTCCGCCGTTTGCACCGCAGCGGCGTTTGCGGCAGTAGTCTTGAAATTGCAGCTCGGTCATGACGGGGGCGTTGGGATTATGTTTGCGTTGTTGAGCAACGTAGTTTTCATAATCGGGCACGCCTGCCATGAGGTTGGCGGTAAGTTTGGCGGTTTTCCACCAAGCGGCGAGTTTACGCTTCACTTTGTGCCTCCGGTTGTTTGCCGTCGCGGTACACCGCCGGGATTTCTTTAGCAGTTGGCCAGCCGACTTTGCGTGCTTTCATAGCGGTACGTATGCCGTAGATGGCAACGACGACGACGACAGAGAGGAACAATGCGGTCAGACCGGCATTGATCTGGTCGTTGAAGATGATTTGCGACATTTCGCCGATGTCTTTAGCGGGCGCGAGGACTTCGTTTTTAGCCAATGCATTGCTGTATTTGCCGGCATGGGCAAGGAAGCTGACGCGCGGGTCACTGTGGAACAGTTTTTGCAAACCGGCATAGCAGGTTACAAACAGTACGCCGACGGCAGGAACGAGTGCCACCCAGACATAACGGTCGCGTTTCATCTTAATCAACACAACGGCACACATAATCAAGGCTACGCCTGCCAGCATTTGGTTGGCGATGCCGAACAAAGGCCAGAGCGAGTTGATGCCGCCCAACGGGTCGGTCACGCCGGTGTAGAGGAAGTAGCCCCACAATGCCACGGCGAAGAAGGTCGCAATCAGGTTGGCAGGGATGGAGTCGGTGTTGCCGAAAGGTTTGTAGAAAATACTGCCCAAGTCTTGAATCATGAAACGTGCGACGCGTGTACCGGCATCGACGGCGGTCAGGATGAACAAGGCTTCAAACAACAGGGCAAAGTGATACCAGAATGCCATCATGGCTTCGCCCGGAATCAGACGGCTCATGATGTGTGCCATACCGACTGCGAGGGTAGGTGCACCGCCCGCACGGGACAGGATGGTGTTTTCGCCGACTTCTTTAGCGGTGTGCAACAAGGTTGCGGCATCAACAGGGAATTGCAGCTTGGTGGTAATCACTTCGGCGGCAGTATTGGCATCTGTACCGATCAGGGCGGCAGGGCTGTTCATAGCGAAGTACACGCCGGGATCAAGCGATGCGGCAGCGGCAAGCGCCATAATCGCCACGAAACTTTCCATCAACATACCGCCGTAACCAATCATGCGGACGTGGGTTTCGTTTTCCAGCATTTTCGGCGTGGTACCGGAAGAAATCAGCGCGTGGAAGCCTGAAACCGCACCACAAGCGATGGTAATGAAGAGGAACGGGAACAATGCGCCTGAGAATACCGGGCCGGAACCGTCTATAAAGTGGGTCACGGCAGGCATTTGCAGCGCAGGGCTGACGATGAGGATACCGATGGCGAGTGCGACAATCGTACCGATTTTCAGGAAGGTAGAGAGATAGTCGCGCGGTGTCAGCAGCAGCCATACCGGCAATACTGATGCTACGAAGCCGTAAATCATAATCGCCCAAGTGAGCTGGATGCCGTCAAGGTCAAACCAGTGACCGATGGAGCTATGCGCCACATTGTCGCCGTAAATAACCGCCAGCATCAGCAGGATAAAGCCGACGATGGAAATCTCGCCGATTTTGCCCGGACGGATATAACGGGTGTAGATACCCATAAACAGCGCAATCGGCATGGTGGCGGCAATCGTAAACGTACCCCAAGGGCTGTGAACCAGTGCTTTCACCACAATCAGCGCCAACACCGCCATAATGATGACCATAATCATCAAAATACCGATGGACGCGATCACGCCGGGTACAGTGCCGAGTTCTTGTTTTACGATATCGCCCAAAGACTTACCGTCGCGGCGCATGGAGACGAACAAGACCATCATGTCTTGTACCGCGCCGGCAAACACTACGCCGAAGATAATCCACAGCGTACCCGGCAGATAACCCATTTGCGCAGCCAGTACGGGACCGACCAAGGGACCTGCGCCCGCAATTGCGGCAAAGTGGTGTCCGAACAATACGCCTTTGTGTGTCGGCACATAGTCCAAACCGTCATTGTGCCGCTCGGCGGGCGTGAGGCGGTTCGGATCAAGCTGCATCACATATTTGGCGATGTAGAGACTGTAAAAACGGTAGGCGATGCAGTACACCGATACGGCGGCGGTGACCATCCATACCGCACTGACCTGCTCGCCCCGACTGAGAGCCAGAGTGGTAAAGGACGCTACGCCGACCAAAACCACAATGCCCCAAATGAGGAACGTTTTGAGCGATTTCATTGTTTAATCCTTAAAATACAAGAGGGAGAATGTTCGGGTTCTTATTGTTGCGGAGGGACAAACTGCATCCCGAAGCATTTATGGAAGAAAAAAATGAAGCGATGATGGTGCGGGAACCCTGGCTTGAAATAATTAATAAACAAGGGAACTAAAGTCCTAGAATGTTAACTATTATCAAGCCTAGCGTAAGGTTAACACAATCCGATAACGTGCGGGCTAGATTTAACTCAAACAATCGTCATTCATTACGATATTACCGCTTATTTTTTGACAGATTCTTTACACAATATCCTGACAGAGAGAAAGGTCGTCTGAAAACCGAATTTTGGGTTTTCAGACGACCTTTTGTAGGGAAAGCGAAAGCTTCAGGAGTTATAGTGGATTAACTTTAAACCAGTACG
>NZ_KV794907.1:0-17411 GCF_001808875.1 Neisseria sp. HMSC064E01 | reverse complement strand
TCCTGATTTAAAGTTAATCCACTATATTTGCCGGCTTACTGTCGGTTGCGTTGTTTTTCGTTGGCATGTTGCTTAAGGGTGGCGCACATGCCGGCAGTGTTGCTGCCTTTCATCAGCATGGCAGGTTCTCCGTTGATGGCGTAGCCTTCGCTGCTGTTGTCGGTAATGACTGTTTTGTTGTCATCCAGTTGCAGACTGTCCGGCGTTTTCTGCCAGCTGCCGTTTTTGACTTCGTTGTTTAAAGCCATGCAATATTTGCCATTGTTCAGTATGCCGATCATCTGCGAATCCATGGTCATGTAAACGCCGGGAGGCGGGGTTTTCGCAAAGACCTGTGTCGACAGCATCAGCGCGGCGGTGGTCAGAAGTCGGAGTGCGATTTTCATTAAAAACCTTTTATGCTCAATCAATTAAATTATACGTTTCCGCGTTTCGGGTCGTTCGGGCGCAGTTGGGCGGCGAGTTTGTCGAGGATGCCGTTGACGAATTTGTGTCCGTCGGTGCCGCCGAAGGTTTTGGTCACTTCGATGGCTTCGTTGATGATGACGGGGTAGGGGGTCTCGGGCATCGCGCTTAATTCGTGGCATGCCATCAACAGGACGGCGCGTTCGATGGGGCTGAGGTCTTTTTCGTCGCGGTCGAGCAGGGGGCGGATTTGTTGGATGTATTCGGCTGCATGGGTGTGTGTGCCGAAGAAGAGTTTGTTGAACAGCTCTTCGTCCGCTTTGGCGAAGTCGGGCTGGTCTTGGATGTTTTTAGCGATTTCGGGGGCGGCGGTGTTGTTGATGCCGGCTTGGTAGAGGGCTTGTACGGCTAACTCGCGGGCGCGGCGGCGTGGGGTTTTCATGGGGATTCCTTCGTTGGCGGCACGGTGGGTGCGGTAATGAATGTTTCAGACGACCTCTTTCGGATGACGGGTCGTCTGAAAACGGTTTGTCCGGCGGATGGAGCGAAACCGAGATGCTGTAAAGCGGCGGGTTTCGCGTTCGGATTTATTCTTCTTCGTCGTCAAACTGCTCTTCAATCAGATGGTTGACGAGGTTGGCGCACTCGACGGCGACTTTGGCAGCGTCGGCGGCTTTTTCTTCAATACGCGCGACGGCTTGCTCGTCGTTTTCGGTGGTTAGGATGGCGTTGGCGATGGGGATGTTGTAGTCGAGTCCGACACGGGTTACGCCTGAACCGGATTCGTTGGAAACGAGTTCGAAATGGTAGGTTTCGCCGCGGATGACGACGCCGATGGCAATCAGTGCGTCGTATTGCTCGGAGGCTGCCATGTTTTGCAGGATGAGCGGTACTTCGAGCGCGCCGGGTACGGTGGCGATGGTGATGTTGTTGTCGGCTACACCCAATTCTTGCAGGGTGCGGCAGCAGACTTTGAGCATTTCGCTGCCGATTTCGTTGGTAAAGCGGGCTTGTACGATGCCGATGCGTAGGTGTGCGCCGTCGAGGTTCGGGGCGATGATGTTCATGGTGTTTCCTTGTATTTTGAGCGGTAAACGGGTTTTCAGACGACGTTTGGCTTTTCTGAAAACGATATTGGTGGATTTATTCTTGTGGCTGCCAGTCGGCAACGGCTTGAAACTCGCCGTCTTCGCCTATTTCCCATGCACTGCCTTCGGGTTGGGTTATGAGCGCGGCGACGGCGGGATTGGGCTGGGTAATTTCGGAAAGGCTGACGACACTGAAATTGTCAGGATCGTCGGTGTATTCGTCGGTCTCGTCGCCGCTAAAGAAACGCCAGCCGCTGTCGTTTTCGAAAACGGGGGCTTCGCGGTAGAGGAAGCCGACAGGTTCGCCTTGTTTGGCTACCGTGTTGGTCACGATGCAGCGGTCGAGTGCGGCTGAGAGGGCTTGGGCAAATTTGTTCATTGTGGTGTGTTGCGTGCCGTAAAAATTGTGCGGATTTTATCATGATTAGGGCAGCCTCTGCACCGTGTATCTTTATATTTGCCGCTTAAGGTTTGATGGTACAATGCTGGTCGTCTGAAACGGGCTGAACTGTATTTCAGACGACTATTGCAGCCTTAAAGTGTTTCCGTATTTGCATGAAGTGCCGAAACGCATTCGGGTTGGTTTGGGAGGCTGAATTTTTGCCGCCTCCCGCCCGATACGCCGAAGCAAGAAGAAAGACAAACGTCCTCATGAAAACAGATGTGTTAAAACAGCAGGCGCATACCGCCATTCAGAATAAACTGGGTTACCATTTCAAAGATACCGCGCTTTTGCAGCAGGCGCTGACCCACCGCAGCTACCATGCGAAAAACAACGAGCGTTTCGAGTTTGTCGGCGATTCGATTTTGAACTACACCGTCGCCAAAATGTTGTTTGACGCGTTCCCCAAGCTGACTGAAGGCGAGTTGTCGCGTTTGCGCGCGAGCTTGGTCAATGAAGGCGTATTGGCAGAAATCGCTTTGGAAATGAATGTCGGCGACGGGCTTTATTTGGGCGCGGGCGAGTTAAAAAGCGGCGGTTTCAGACGCCCCTCCATCCTTGCTGATGCTATGGAAGCGATGTTTGCCGCAGTCAGCTTTGACGCGGATTTCGCCGAGGCGGAGAAAGTGGTGCGACACTTGTTTGCCGAACGCGTCAAACGCGCCGATTTCAAAACGCAGGGCAAAGACAACAAAACCGCCCTGCAAGAAGCCCTCCAAGCCCGCCGCCTTGCCCTGCCCAAATACCGCATCGAAGAACAAATCGGTCATGCCAACGACAGTATGTTCCTGATTTCATGCGACTTGGGCGAACTCGGCTTCATCTGCAAAGCACAAGGCTGCAGCCGCAAAGTTGCCGAGCAGCAAGCCGCCAAAGAAGCGCTGCAATGGCTTGAGCAACACCATCCTTTGAAAAAAGCAAAAAAATAGCCGATTTATTTTTCAGACGACCTAGGGATACGAAAAGGTCGTCTGAAACTTCAAACAGAAAGCCATCATGGACATCGAAACCTTCCTGCAAAACGAATCTAGCCATCCTGCCGACTACCGCTGCGGCTTCGTCGCCATTGTCGGCCGCCCCAACGTCGGCAAATCCACGCTGATGAACCACCTTATCGGACAAAAAATCAGCATTACCAGTAAAAAAGCCCAAACCACGCGCAACCGCGTTACCGGCATTTACACCGACGACACCGCCCAATTCGTTTTCGTCGATACGCCGGGCTTCCAAACCAAACACCGCAACGCCCTAAACGACCGCCTCAATCAAAACGTTACCGAAGCGTTGAGCGGCGTCGATGCCGTCGTTTTCGTCGTCGAAGCCATGCGCTTTACCGATGCCGACCGTATCGTGATGAAGCAACTGCCGACAAACACGCCCGTTATCCTTGTTATCAATAAAATCGACAAAAATAAAGCGGGCAATGACGGTTTGCAGGAATTTATCGACCAAATCAGCGCAGAATTCAAATTTGCAGGACATGAAACCGTCAGCGCCAAACACGGATTGGGCATCGCCAATCTGCTCGCGCGCCTCAGACCTTATCTGCCCGAAAGCGTGCCGATGTATCCGGAAGAAATGGTGACCGACCGTTCCAGCCGTTTCCTCGCCACCGAAATCGTGCGCGAAAAACTGTTCCGCTACCTCGGCGAAGAGCTGCCTTACGCCATGAACGTGGAAATCGAACAATTCGAAGAAGAGGAAAACGGCCTTTACCGAATCTACGTCGCTGTATTGGTCGATAAAGACAGCCAAAAAGCCATCCTGATCGGCAAAGGCGGGGAAAAACTGAAAAAAATCTCCACCGAAGCCCGTCTCGATATGGAAAAACTGTTTGATACCAAAGTGTTTTTAAAAGTATGGGTCAAAGTCAAATCAGGCTGGGCGGATGACGTGCGCTTCCTCAGGGAATTGGGTTTGTAGGTCGTCTGAAAATATATAGTGGATTAACTTTAAACCAGTACGGTGTTGCCTCGCCTTAAGCTCAAAGAGAACGATTCTCTAAGGTGCTGAAGCACCCAAGTGAATGGGTTCCGTACTATCTGTACTTCTGCGGCTTCGCCGCCTTGTCCTGATTTAAATTTAATCCACTATACAGTCTCAAATAAACGAAGGTCGTCTGAAAACAAGTATTGCAAGTTTTCAGACGACCTTTTTCATGGTCAAACAATCAGTTCTTCATCGACTGCACCGGCGCGGGAATCCTGCCGCCGCGGTTGACGAACACTTCGCACGAACCTTCTTTAACTGGCATCACAGGCGCGTAGCCCAGCAGGCCGCCGAACTCGACGCTGTCGCCGACGTTTTTGCCCGTTACCGGAATGATGCGCACAGCGGTGGTTTTGCTGTTGATCATACCGATGGCGGCTTCGTCGGCGATAATGCCGGAAATCGTGTGCGCGGGCGTGTCGCCGGGAACGGCGATCATGTCCAGCCCGACCGAGCAGACGGCGGTCATCGCTTCGAGCTTGTCCAGCGTCAGCACGCCTGCTTCGGCGGCAGCAATCATGCCTTCGTCTTCGGAAACGGGGATAAACGCGCCGCTCAAACCGCCGACCGCGCTGGAAGCCATCATGCCGCCTTTTTTCACGGCATCGTTCAGTAATGCCAAAGCAGCCGTCGTGCCGTGCGTACCGCAGACGCTCAAGCCCATTTCTTCAAGGATGCGTGCTACCGAGTCTCCAACGGCAGGGGTCGGTGCAAGCGACAAATCGAGAATACCGAATGGAATGCCCAGTATTTTCGAGGCTTCGCGGCCGATGAGTTCGCCCACGCGGGTGATTTTGAAGGCGGTTTTCTTCACGACTTCGGCGACTTCGGTCAGGCTGACCGCGTCCGAATTTTCCAGCGCGGCTTTGACCACGCCTGGCCCCGATACGCCAACGTTGATAACGGCGTCCGCTTCGCCCGAACCGTGAAACGCGCCCGCCATAAACGGATTGTCTTCCACCGCGTTGCAGAACACGACGATTTTGGCGCAGCCGAAACCTTCGGGCGTGATTTCAGCCGTGCGTTTGATGGTTTCGCCCGCCAGTTTGACCGCGTCCATATTGATACCGGCGCGCGTACTGCCGATATTGATGGAGCTGCACACGATGTCGGTCGTCTTCATCGCTTCGGGAATGGAACGGATTAACACCTCGTCTGAAGGCGACATGCCTTTTTGCACCAGCGCGGAAAAGCCGCCGATAAAAGATACGCCAATGGCTTTTGCAGCTTTGTCCAAAGTCTGCGCCACGCTGACGTAAGAATCGGCTTTGGTCGCCGCCGCGATTTGTGCAATCGGCGTGACGGAAATACGCTGATTCACAATCGGCACGCCGTATTTGGCAGACAGGTGTTTCGCCGTAGCGACCAAATCTTTACCGACGGTGGTGATTTTGTTGTAAATGTTTTGGTTCAGTACATCGATGTCGGTGCTGATACAGTCGTGCAAATCAATGCCTATGGTAATGGTGCGGACATCGAAATGCTGGTCGGCAACCATTTTGACGGTTTCTAAAATTTCGCCGGATTGGATACTCATCACATTCCTCCGACTCAAATGCGGTGCATGGCTTGGAAGATTTCTTCATTTTGCATACGGATGTCGAGCGCGAGTTTTTTGCTCTCTTCCGCAAACAAATCCAGCATTTCCTGCCGTGATTTGGGGCATTTTGAGGTATCCACCAAGATAATCATGGTGAAGAAATCGTCCATCAGCTGCTGGCTGATATTGAGGATGTTGATTTGATTTTCTGCGAGAATGCCGGAAACGTCGTACACGATACCGACGCGGTCTTTGCCGATGACGGTGATGACTGAGTTGTTCATAAGTCAGGGTCCTTTTAGAGGTCGTCTGAAAAAATTTGATTTGGGAAATTATAGCACCGCTTTAAAATAAGTTCGCTTGGATTGTTGACAATTTTTAGGCTTTATCGGTTTGGTTGGCTGCTTATTGAATAGGATGGGCAAAGGATAATCGGTAGGTTTGTAATCTCGAGATTTTTGATGAGCGAATATTAAGTTGTTCAAATGCGTATGCAAACAGACGCACCTAAATGCAGCAATTTGCGTATAATGGCGCAAATTCCGATTAACCGATTCATGTAAATAAGGATTACACCATGACCTCTATCCACGACCAAATCAAAGAAGTCGTTACCACTCACCGCGTTGTGTTATTTATGAAGGGTACGAAGCAGTTTCCGCAATGCGGCTTCTCTTCACGCGCCGTGCAAATCCTCAATGCTGTGGGCTGTACTGATTACGTTACCGTGAATGTTTTGGAAAACGATGCCGTCCGCCAAGGTATCAAAGAATACAGCGATTGGCCGACCATTCCGCAACTTTATGTGAATGGTGAGTTTGTCGGCGGTTCCGACATTCTGATGGAAATGTATGAAGCAGGTGAGCTGCAAGAATTGCTGAAAGCTTGATTTGCCTGATACGGAATCATGAAGAGGTCGTCTGAAATATTTCAGACGACCTCTTTTTCATTTTAACCAAGATTCAAGAGGGGTTTATTCCTCAGGACGTTCGCCGTCGGTGTCGTCCAGTTTGCCTTCGGTAATATCAACGTTGATGCCTACGGCAGCGCGGATTTTGGCGTCGATTTCGTTGGCGATTTCGGGGTTTTCTTTCAGCCATACGCGAACGTTGTCTTTACCTTGTCCGATTTTGGCGCCGTTGTAGCTGTACCATGCGCCTGATTTTTCAACGATATCGTATTTGACGCCGAGGTCGATCAGTTCGCCTTCCCAGCTTACGCCTTCACCGTACAGAATATCGAATTCGGCTTGGCGGAACGGAGGGGCGACTTTGTTTTTGATGACTTTGACTTTGGTTTCGTTGCCGATAACGTCGTCGCCTTTTTTGATTTGTCCGGTACGGCGGATATCGAGGCGGACGGAGGCGTAGAATTTGAGGGCGTTACCGCCGGTGGTGGTTTCGGGGCTGCCGAACATCACGCCGATTTTCATACGGATTTGGTTGATGAAGACGACCAGCGTGTTGGTGCGTTTGATGTGGCCGGTCAGTTTGCGCAAGGCTTGACTCATCAGGCGGGCTTGCAGGCCGACGTGGCTGTCGCCCATTTCACCTTCGATTTCGGCTTTGGGTACGAGGGCCGCTACGGAGTCGACAACGACCATGTCCACGCCGCCGGAGCGCACCAGCGTGTCGCAGATTTCCAGAGCCTGCTCGCCGGTATCGGGTTGGGAGAGGTAAAGTTCTTCTACTTTAACGCCGAGTTTGCGGGCGTAAACGGGGTCGAAGGCGTGTTCAGCGTCGATAAAGGCGCAGATGCCGCCGTTTTTCTGGCATTGGGCGATGGCTTCGAGACAGAGCGTGGTTTTACCGGAGGATTCCGGACCGAAGATTTCGACGACGCGACCGCGCGGCAGACCGCCGACGCCGAGCGCCAAGTCCACACCGAGCGAGCCGGTGGAGATGACGTCAAGGTTTTCTTCTTGCTGGCTGCCGTCCATTTTCATGATGGAGCCTTTGCCGAAGTTTTTTTCGATTTGGGCAAGGGCGGCGGCTAGGGCTTTGCTTTTTTCGTCTGACATAGTGTTGTTCTCGGTTGATGTTAAGGAAGTTAGCTAAGAATTTGTTTAGCTATTATCTCATAAATTAAGAAAAAGTATAGTTTATTTCGCTTTTATTTTGAAATATAGGCGGATTTATTGGGTATTTTTTAGATAACTATCTGTTTCTAATAAAATTAAATATTTCTAGTTTTTGTTATAGTGGATTAACTTTAAATCAGGACAAGGCGACGAAGCCGCAGATAGTACATCAGGACAAGGCGACGAAGCCGCAGACAGTACAAATAGTACGGCAAGGCGAGGCAACGCCGTACTGGTTTAAAGTTAATCCACTATAGTATCAGTGTTGCGGATTCTTTGGTTACAGAGGTCGTCTGAAAAATCGACTGCGGTTTTCAGACGACCCCTCGCTCAATCCAATCACTTACACACGGCGGATACTTTGATTTCGACCGCCCATTCCGGTTTGGCGAGTTTGGCTTCGATACAGGCGCGGGCTGGGGCGCGGCCGGGGGCTGTCCAGGCATCCCAGGCTTCGTTCATGGCGGCGTAGTCGTTCATATCGGTCAGGAAGATGGTGGCTTCGAGGATGTGTGCTTTGTCGGAACCGCATTCTTCGAGCCAATGGTCGATTTGCGCCAAGACGTTTTCGGTTTGGGCTTTGGCATCGGCTTCGGGATTTTCGGGAACCATGCCTGAGAGGAAGACGAATCCTCCGGCGCAGACGGCTTCGGAGTAGCGTTCGGTCGTACCGAGGTATCGGATATTCATTTGATATTCCTTGAGGTTGGGGCATGCGGGGCATTTTGTCCTGTCATCGGATTTCGGTTTTCCGATTGGGTCGGAACAAGATGACGGGTATTGTGCAGGGGCTTATGGTAACATTCAGCTTGATTGTCTGCCACAGCAGGCGGGCTGTTTTTGAAAAGATGCGGAAACTATTTTTACGCGTCATTGTCATATTGAATTTAGGTCGTCTGAATAATATTGGGACTGCATCATGAGCAAAAATACCGATTATCCGGTTACGCCTGCCGTCCGTTTCCTGCGTACACATCAAATTGATTTTGAGCCTTATATTTATGTTTATGAGGAACACGGCGGGACAGGGCAGTTTGCGGATTTGTTCGGCGTGGACGAGCATCAGGTGGTCAAAACCATCGTGCTGCAAAACGAAGCGAAGAAAGGGTTGGTTGTCGTGATGCACGGCGACAAGCAGATTTCCACCCGCAATCTGGCGCGCGATTTGGGTATGAAACACATCGAGCCTGCCGATCCGAACCAGGCAAACAAATGGACGGGCTATCTGGTGGGCGGCACGACGCCTTTCGGTATGAAAACCCAGTTGCCTGTTTATGTTGAAAAAAGTATTTGGGATTTGGAGAAGGTTTATATCAACGGCGGCAAGCGCGGATTTATTATCGGTGTCAATCCGCAGGCTTTGCGGGCTTTGAATCCGCAGGATGTACAGGTCGCCGTTTAAAGGGATGCGAAACGGTTTTTAAGTCGGGAAACGCAGATTCGGGCAGATTTGAAGGTTTTATAAAAAGAACACAATGCCTGATTTTATATCTGTTTTTATTCTGTCTAGCGCTTGTTAGCGTGATTTCACGGTATCAGGCTTTGGCAAACACAAACCAAAGAGGCACACCCTAATATGGAAAACCGTAATTTTTATGAAATTCTCGGCATTTCGGCGGATGCGGACATTGCAGAAATCAGAAAAGCCTATCGCGATTCGGCAATGAAATACCATCCCGATCGTAATCCCGGCAATCCCGAAGCGGAAGAGCGTTTCAAGGAAATCCGTCAGGCTTACGATACGCTGGTCGATCCTGAACGTCGTGCATGGTACGACGAGTCGCTCCGTGAATTCAGCGGCAGAAACGGGCAGACCGCCAACCAACAGACTACCAGCCAACAGACCGGCAATACGGCGGAAATGTTGCACCGAGACGGCGACCGTACTTACGTTATGGCGATGTATGCCTTGTTGGCTTTGGGATTGCTTACCTTCGTCATGCCGGTTGCCGGCATCATCTTGGCGTATGTGAAACGTGGCGATATGAGCGACTCGGTTTATAATAACCATGCAGATTATCTGATTAAAACCTTCTGGGGCGGTCTGGCGGGGTTTATATTGAGTAAACTCACTGCGTTGATCGGACTCGGCGCCGTGGTACTGTTTTTGGTATCGGTTTGGTTTGTTTACCGTCTGGCAGCCGGATTCATCAAGCTGACGGACAACAAGCGCATGTCTTTGGATACTTGGTTCTAAGCGCGACAGCCCGCTTTGTTTTCAGACGACCTTTGCATTCCGAGGTCGTCTGAAATTTTTATAGGGGTCGTTGGCGGGAAACTAAATAGAAAAACAGGACACAAAGAAGGTCGTCTGAAATCTGTCCGGTGCATCCGACACACTTAATCAAAGGAAAAACATGATTTATTTATTGGCAAGCATATTGTGCAGCGTGTCTGTGTCGGTATTGCTCAAATTGGCGCGTAAGAACAAAATCGACGTCGCGCAGGCGGTGGCGGTGAACTACATTGTCGCGGTCGCGTTGACGGCTTGGGTGTTGAAACCCGATTTGAGTAATCCGAAAGCCTTTTTGCCGACGTGGTGGCTGTTTGGCGCGCTGGGCGTGTTATTGCCTTCGGTGTTTGTGATTATGGGCAAGGCAGTCGATGCGGCGGGTATCGTCAAGTCCGATGCGGCGCAACGTTTGTCTTTGATATTGCCGATTATTTCCGCGTTCGTCATTTTTGGCGAGGCGTTGACCGAAGGGCGGCTGATAGGCATCGCTTTGGCGTTTGTGGCTTTGTTCTGCCTATTGTGGAAAGCCGACGGCGGCAAGAAATCAGGCGGATTGGGCACGCAAATCATGTTGCTCGCGGGCGTTTGGGCGGGCTACGGCATCATCGACATCCTCTTCAAACAGCTCGCCAAAAGCGGCACGGCGTTTTCCGGCAACCTTTTGGTCGCCTTCAGCCTCGCCGGTATTTTGATGTTCGGCTACCTTTTCTCCCAATCGACCAAATGGACGAAAGAAGGCATTATCGGCGGCATCATCTTGGGCGGCTTGAACTTCGCCAACATCGTTACCTACATCACCGCCCATCAAATGATGAAAGACAATCCGACGCTGGTCTTTGCAGGCATGAACATCGGCGTCATCGTCTTGGGTACGCTGGTCGGCGCAATGGCGTTTAAAGAAAAAATCAGCAGCATCAACGCTGCTGGCATCAGCGTCGCCGTCTGTGCCATCGCCTGTTTATTTTACTGGCCGCAGATACGGGGGCTGGTCGGGATGTAAGCATGTAAAAGGTCGTCTGAAAAAGGTTTCAGACGACCTTTTGTCTTACAGGCGGGAATGTTTTTTCTACTTTGATAACAACGGCGCGTTTGCAGCTAGACAACCCATGCAAAACGGTCTAATGTTCCGCCTGCATATGCACATTACTTTATAAACAAACGAATGAGAAGGTAAGAGAAATGACTGTCCGTATCGAACACGATTTGCTAGGCGAACGCGAAATCCCCGCCGAAGCGTATTGGGGCATCCATACTTTGCGTGCGGTGGAAAACTTTAAAATTTCCAATCAAAAAATTTCCGACGTGCCGCAGTTCGTCCGCAGCATGGTGATGGTAAAAAAAGCAACCGCGCAGGCAAACGGCGAACTGGGTGCAGTGAAACCCGAAATCGCCGCCGCCATTGAAAAGGCTTGCGACGAAGTGTTACTCAAAGGCCGCTGCCTCGACCAATTCCCGTCCGACGTGTATCAGGGCGGCGCGGGGACTTCGGTCAACATGAACACCAACGAAGTCATCGCCAACCTTGCTTTGGAAATATTGGGTTATGAAAAAGGCCGCTACGACATCGTCAATCCGATGGATCATGTGAACGCCAGCCAGTCCACCAACGATGCGTATCCGACCGGCTTCAGGCTGGCGGTGTATTACAGCGTCGGTGCGCTGCTGGAAAAACTGGCGTTGCTGAAAAATGCGTTTGCCGCGAAAGCCGATGAGTTTAAAGATGTTTTGAAAATGGGGCGAACCCAGCTTCAAGATGCCGTACCGATGACGGCGGGGCAGGAATTCCAATCTTTCCAAGTGTTGCTGGAAGAAGAGATTTTGAATCTGGACCGCACGCGCGCCCTGTTGTTGGAAGTCAACTTGGGCGCAACCGCCATCGGCACGGGTGTGAACACACCCAAAGGCTACGCGGCTTTGGCGGTGAAAAAATTGTCCGAAGTCAGCGGCTTGGATTGCAAGCTGACTGAAAACCTGATTGAAGCGACTTCCGACTGCGGCGCGTATGTGATGGTACACGGCGCATTGAAACGCACGGCGGTGAAATTATCGAAAATCTGTAACGACTTGCGCCTTTTGTCGTCCGGTCCGCGCGCCGGTTTGAAAGAGATTAACCTGCCGGAAATGCAGGCAGGTTCGTCGATCATGCCCGCTAAAGTCAATCCCGTGATTCCCGAAGTGGTGAATCAAGTCTGCTTCAAAGTCATCGGCAACGACACCACCATCACCTTCGCCGCCGAAGCGGGGCAGCTGCAATTAAACGTGATGGAGCCGGTCATCGCGCAATGTATGTTTGAGACCATTTCTTTGTTGGGCAACGCAGCGGTAAACCTTGCCGAAAAATGCGTCAAAGGCATCACCGTCAACCGCGAAATCTGCGAACGCTATGTATTCAACTCCATCGGCTTGGTTACTTATCTGAACCCGTATATCGGACACGGCAACGGCGATTTGGTCGGCAAAATCTGCGCCCAAACTGGCAAAGGCGTGCGCGAAGTCGTACTCGAACGCGGCCTCTTGAGCGAAGCGGAACTCGACCGCATCCTGTCGCCCGAAAACCTGATGAACCCGCATTTGTAAGATAGGGCATAAAGAAAAGGTCGTCTGAAAACGGAATTGCCGTTTCAGACGACCTTTTTCTATTTGTTCAAATTGTTATTTCAACATCAAAATCGCAGCCACCCCCGCAGCCGTGACTACTAAGGCGGCAATCAGTTTGGCGGCGGAAGCAAATTTCAAGGCAACGGTTTGCCCCTCGATATGCTTGTAGCCGCTGATCATCGGGTGGATCAAATCTTTTTTCTTCAAAAATTTATACGCCAAAACCGTGAAAATGTGCAGACCTGCCAATGCCGCAAGCAGGTTGAAGAAATTGACATGGATTTTGCGCATCAGGCTGCCCGTGTCCGAGCTGACCAGATGGTTCAGATAGCCGCTGTCGGTAAACGTGTTTTCATCGGCGGCGAACAAGCCTGTCGTGACTTGCAGCAAGACCGCTGCAATCAGCGCAATGACCATCAGCGCGCCCAAAGGGTTGTGTCCGGGCTGTTCGTTTTCCGTCAGGCTGCCTTGCAGGTAACGGCGGATGGATGACGGACCACGCACGAATTGTGCAAACCGAGCCGTATCGCTGCCCCACAAGCCCCAACACAGGCGGAAGATAATCAGTCCGACGATCAGCAGCCCGCAGCGCAAGTGCCAAACCAGCATCCCGCCGCCAGCCTGCGCGCTGTACCACATAAATCCGACCGATAAGACTAAGAGCCAGTGAAACAGGCGCGTCGGCAAATCCCAGACTTTGACTTTTTGTTTCATTTAGATATTCCTTGTTGTGCGGTTGTAGTGTTCCTATACGGGGCGGTAGAATCGTGACAACAACAGTCGATAAAAGACATCCTCTTTTCGCCACGCATCCGCTATTTTATCCCAAACTCAGGCAGATTGATGATGAACCCGTCCTATACGCTCCCCGATACGCCCGATTTTTTTCAGACGACCTCGCAATTTCCCGACGTATTCACCCCGCGCCAGGCGGAATCGCACAAAGGGACATACGGCACGCTCGCCGTCGTCGGCGGCGCATCGGGCATGAGCGGAGCCATTGCTCTCGCTTCCACCGCCGCGATTTATCAAGGCAGCGGCAAAGTGTGGGCGGGCTTCAATCAAACCGCCTTGCCCTTCGCCATCATTCCCGAACGCCCCGAAATCATGCTGGCAACTGCCGAAGACTTGCTGAAACGCAAGGACATCAGCGCATGGGCGGTCGGCTGCGGCATAGGTTTGGAAGAAACCGCCAACCAAATCTTAAATGCCGTGTTGACGCAAAATCAGGACGCGCCGCTGTTGCTTGATGCCGACGCACTGACCCTGCTGGCAAGGTCGAATTCAGAAACACGAGAAGCAGCACAAAAACGCAGCAATCTGGTTCTGACCCCGCATCCCGCCGAAGCCGCCCGCCTGCTCGGTACATCCACCCAAGCCATCCAGCAAGACAGAATGTCCGCCGTCCAAACCATCAGCGCAACGTTCCAAGCCGTAACCGTCCTAAAAGGACACCGCACGCTGGTCGCCGCGCCCGACGGCACGGTCTATACCAACCAAAGCGGCAACGCCGGACTTGCCACCGCAGGCAGCGGCGACGTGTTAAGCGGCATCATCGGCAGCCTGCTCGCACAAGGCATTGCCCCATTTCAAGCCGCCTGCGCCGGCGTATGGCTGCACGGCGCAGCGGCGGATGTCATCAAACACTCGACGGGCGTGGAAGCCGGTATGCTCGCAGGCGAAATTGCACCCGCCGCCAGATGGTTGAGGAATCGGCTGATGATGGATAAAACAAAAGTTTAAAGAAAGAGGTCGTCTGAAAACGAGTTTGGCGCTGTATCTTTGTTTTCAGACGATCCTTTGTGAATATTCAACATTTGTGTCTGAATTTATAGTGGATTAAATTTAAATCAGGACAAGGCGACGAAGCCGCAGACAGTACAAATAGTACGGCAAGGCGAGGCAACGCCGTACTGGTTTAAAGTTAATCCACTATAAAATCTCTTTGATGTTTCCTGTGTAGATAATCCAAATCAAGTGAAAAAGGTAAACCATGCAGTCCAAATTTTTTAACCATCAAGGCGCAAGCCTGCACTACCAAATCGGCGGTAAGGAAGCCGCTCCCGTCATGGTCTTGCTTCACGGCGGTTTTGGCTCGATTAGCGATTTTGAACCGCTGCTGCCGCGCCTATTGCAACACTACCGTGTGATTGCTGTCGATACGCGCGGACACGGACGCTCTACGCTCGGCACCGCCGCATTGACCTATGCCCAAGTCGCCGATGACGTGCGCCAAATCCTGCGCAGTGAAAGCGTGGAAAATTACAGTCTGTTCGGTTT
This sequence comes from Neisseria sp. HMSC064E01, assembly GCF_001808875.1. Classification (NCBI taxonomy): domain Bacteria; kingdom Pseudomonadati; phylum Pseudomonadota; class Betaproteobacteria; order Neisseriales; family Neisseriaceae; genus Neisseria; species Neisseria sp. HMSC064E01. The sequence goes on along the minus strand of NZ_KV794907.1, from coordinate 2,756 downwards.
CAGCGACGGAGGAATAACTGCTTACCGTCTCGGTGCGGAAGATGAAAATGTTGAGAAAATCATCACGGTAGGCGCAGAGTGGCATCAAAAACACTTGAATCGCGTACGGTCGATGTTTGAAGCGTTAGACCTTAATATCGTAAAAGAAAACCTGTCGGAACAGCTTGCCGCTTATCAGGCAGCCAATCCCGAACCCGATGCCGAAAAATGGATTGCGGCATTGAAAGCCATGTGGCTGGATGAAAGCGCAAGCGGTTATCCCAACGAAAGTGTCCGTGAAGTCGCAGCTAATGTCTTGGCAATACGCGGAGAAGCCGATTTTCTGCTTGCCTTCGATGATTGGGTAGAACTGAAAACCGAATTGCCTTATGTGCATCTGATGAATGTGCCGTTTGCCGTTCATGAAGCGATTAAAGAGCAGCCCGAAATCGTTTGGGCGGCAGTACAGGCGTTTCAGGCATTGTAAAAGGCGGTATTGAATAAATAGATCGTCTGAAAACGGGTTTTGGAGCTACATCTTTGTTTTCAGACGACCTGTCCATCCGTTTGAAATCCTCCCCCGTACCGATTAAACTGCCGACTTGCTCTTTTCCATTATCATTATTTTATCCGTCACACCATGCCCAAAATCCTTATCATCCGCTGGCTTATCGTCTGCCTGATACCTTTAATCACGCTTGCTATTTTCGTCGTCAATCCGCCCGAAGACGAGGCGCAGCACTTAATCAACGGCATCATCCTTGCTTGCGAAGCGACGTTTTTGTTCAAATTCATCCTCTTCGAAACCATCAAGCATCATCTTAAGCAAGAGTTTGATTTGAAACGTCAAACCATGCTGCTGTTTATTCCGATCATTTTGCTGATTGTGTATTTATTCCACTATTTCGGCGCGGTTTAGTTTTGAAAAGGTCGTCTGAAACCGATTTCAGACGACCTCAAGTCTTTTATGAATACACACGTTTTTCCTGTTTGTTGGATTTTTTGCAACGTCATCGACAATTTCGGCGATATCGGTGTTTCCATGCGGCTTGCCCGTGTTTTGCGCCGCGAGCTTGGTTGGCAGGTGCATTTGTGGACGGACGATGTGTCCGCCTTGCGTGCGCTTTGTCTCGATTTGCCTGATCTTCCCTGCGTTCATCAGGATATTCATGTCCGCACTTGGTATTCTGACGCGGCAGACATCGATGCTGCGCCCGTTCCCGATGTCGTCATCGAAACTTTCGCCTGCGACCTGCCCGAAAATGTGTTGCACATCATCCGCCGACACAAGCCGCTTTGGCTGAATTGGGAATATTTGAGCGCGGAAGAAAGCAATGAAAGGCTGCATCTGATGCCTTCACCGCAGGAAGGCGTTCAAAAATATTTTTGGTTTATGGGTTTCAGCGAAAAAAGCGGCGGGTTGATACGCGAACGCGATTATCGTGATGCCGTCCGTTTCGATAGCGAAGCCCTGCGAGAGCGGCTGATGCTTCCTGAAAAAAATGCCCCCGAATGGCTGCTTTTCGGCTATCGAAGCGATGTTTGGGCAAAATGGCTGGACATGTGGCAACAGGCAGGCAGCGCGTTGACCCTACTGCTGGCGGGTACGCAAATTATCGACAGCCTCAAACAAAGCGGCATGATTTCGCAAGATGCCCTGCAAAACGACGGTGATGTTTTTCAGACGACCTCAGTCCGCCTCGTCAAAATCCCTTTCGTGCCGCAACAGGATTTCGACAAACTGTTACACCTCGCCGACTGCGCCGTGATACGTGGCGAAGACAGTTTCGTCCGCGCTCAGCTTGCCGGCAAACCCTTTTTTTGGCACATCTATCCGCAAGATGAAAACGTCCATCTCGACAAACTCCACGCCTTTTGGGATAAGTCGCATGGTTTCTACACGCCCGAAACCGCCTCGGCACACCGCCGCCTTTCAGACGACCTCAACGGCGGAGAGGCTTTATCCGCAACCCAACGCCTTGAATGTTGGCAAACCCTGCAACAACATCAAAACGACTGGCGGCAAGGTGCAGAGGAGTGGAGCCGTTATCTTTTCGAGCAGCCGTCAGCCCCTGAAAAACTCGCTGCCTTTATTTCAAAGCATAAAAAAATACGCTAAAATAGCGCGTTTATTTACAACCGATTTGATTGGAAATCACAATGAAAACAGCACAAGAACTGCGCGCCGGCAACGTATTCATGGTCGGCAACGATCCTATGGTCGTTCAAAAAACCGAATACATCAAAGGCGGCCGCTCTTCCGCCAAAGTCAGCATGAAACTGAAAAACCTGCTGACCGGTGCCGCTTCCGAAACCATTTACAAAGCCGACGACAAATTCGACGTCGTTATCCTGTCCCGCAAAAACTGTACTTACAGCTACTTTGCCGATCCTATGTACGTCTTCATGGACGAAGAATTCAACCAATACGAAATCGAAGCCGACAACATCGGCGACGCGTTGAAATTCATCGTTGACGGCATGGAAGACCAATGCGAAGTAACCTTCTACGAAGGCAACCCCATTTCTGTCGAGCTGCCTACCATCATCGTACGCGAAGTCGAATACACCGAGCCTGCCGTTAAAGGCGATACTTCCGGCAAAGTGATGAAAACCGCGCGTCTGGTCGGCGGCACTGAAATCCAAGTGATGTCTTACATCGAAAACGGCGACAAAGTCGAAATCGATACCCGTACCGGCGAATTCCGCAAACGCGCTTAAGCATTGTTTGTGAATCAAAATAAAAGGTCGTCTGAAAAGTTTCAGACGACCTTTTT
>NZ_KV794906.1:0-449 GCF_001808875.1 Neisseria sp. HMSC064E01 | reverse complement strand
ATGTTTTCATTGGCAGTGTGCAGTTGGCTTTGCTGGGTTGCGGTAGCAATACCGGCAGGGGCGGTTTGGATCAAGCCGGCTTCTTTGAGGTCTTTAAGGGCGTCTTTCAGACGACCCCTTTGGGTTTCTTCATCAGTGTTGTGGTTGTTGGCGGTTTGGGCGGCTTTGTTCAGGCTTTTGGCGAGGGAAAGTGCCTGTTCGAGTTGGGCGATGGCATCGTCCATATCCAGCACTTTGCCGTTGGCGTCTTGGTTTTGTGCGCTGACGAGTATGCCTTTACCCGCCCGTACGGCGCCCCAGCCGTCGGTTCTGAGTTCGAAGCCTTCGCCGTTCTCTCCGCGTTTTTCCCTACCGCTGTCGACGATATGGCCGAGGTTGAGTTGGGACTTCTGGTAGTCGGTGGCGAGTTTGATGTGTTCCTGACCTTTTTGGTCTTCCATCCTGAGTTT
>NZ_KV794905.1:0-1971 GCF_001808875.1 Neisseria sp. HMSC064E01 | reverse complement strand
GACGACCCCAAAACTCAAGGTCGTCTGAAATCACCTGCCCACCCTAACCCGGTCAGCGGCAACCGCCTCAAAGAATACAACGGCATCGAATACACCTACGACGCATTGGGCAACCTGATCTACCGCCAGCTGCCCAATGGCGAAAACCAATATTACCAATACGACCTAGAAAACCAACTCGTCCGCGCCGAAATCAAAAAGCCCGCCGGCAATACCGAAATCTGGACCTACGCCTACGACCCGTTCGGACGACGCCTCTCCAAAGAACGCCAAGACAAACTCGCTTGGACCAGTACCGACCCGAAGCGCACCCACTTCGTCTGGGACGGAACACGATTACTTCAGGAGTACACCTACAAAGGCAGCTACACCTATATCTACACTGACCAAGACAGCTACGAACCGCTGGCGCAAGTCTTTGACAACGCCAAAGACGGCAAACAATACCTCAGCTATTTCCACAACGACCAAGTCGGCATACCGCGCGAGATGACCGACATCCACGGCAATCTCTTATGGTACGGCGAATACACCGCTTGGGGTCGTCTGAAAAAGGACGAACGGGTTTACAAAAACGCGCATCAGCCGTTCAGACTGCAAAACCAGTATTATGATGAAGAGACCGGGCTGCATTACAACCTGATGCGCTATTACGAGCCTGAGGCGGGTCGGTTTGTGAATCAGGATCCAATTCGGTTGTTGGGCGGGGAGAATCTATATGCTTTTGCGCCGAATGGGTTAATGTGGGTCGACCCTGCTGGTTTAGTTAAACTTCGACCAAGCGATCCCAAGGCTGGTTCGCTAAGTAATGTAGCAGTTCGATGCTGGTATATAAGAGAAGAAAGTAGAATAAAGGATAATTGCAAACTTTCTTTAAAACAACGTGCTAGAAATCTTTCCAAACAAAGAAATGAGGCAAGGATTCGAGCAAGAATGTTGATGAAAGACAGGAAAGCTGCTATTAAGCTGTACCAAACCGATCCAATGCTAACCTTTAAACAATTAGTTGCGAAGAAGAAGAAAAAGGGATTGGAAGGCAATGCAATTTATGAAGATATTATAGAATCATCAAGAAAATCTAGAGAATCAGTAAATAAAAAGTTGCTAGATGGTGTCGATTGTGCCAAATTACTTGCAGAATTAGGGATATAATTATGGAGGCATTAAAAATTAATAAATCCCTATGGTCTCTTCCATTAGATTTTTCTTTTGATAGAAGTGAAATCAATGAATTAATAAAGGTAATGGATATTGAATTACAAGAAGTGGTTATGAGCCCTAATGCTGATATGTGGTATTTTTTATTTATGAAAGAAGAATTTATTTTAGTTAGTGATGTAGATGACGGCTTAGATATTCGATTTTTCAAAAAAGAAAATGAAGATTTAGCTAAAAAATTTATTAATAAAATTACTTCTATTGTATCCTTTAAATAAAATAAAGCAATCCGTAGCCTGCATAAATTTCCAAATTCACAGGTAGGGTGCGTGCCTCAAGTACGCACGCGGTTTTTTCGGTTTATTAGACGGTCTCAATCCCCTTTTTGCGCTACGGCTACGACGGCTACGGCGATTTGACCGCCGTTTACGGACGCGACGGCAAAAAACTGCGCGGTTTCGCCTACCGCAACCACATCATGGTCGAACACAACCAGCCCGACGGACTGGTATCCCGCTACGAATACGACCGTCACGACACCGACGGCAAAGTGCTCAAAAGCAGCAACAACCTCGGCGAAGAATGGACGTTCGACTACCGCAAAGACCATACCGTCGTTACCGACGCATTGGGACGGACGGAAGTGTACGGTTTCGACGAAAACCGCGAACTTATCTACCGCATCGACGCCGACGGACAGCGCAGCGACAGCGAACGCGACAGCTACGGCCGCATTACCGTAGAACGCGACCCCCTCGGACGCGAAACCCGCTATCTCTACGATACCGAAGGCAACGTCATCGCCATCACCGC
>NZ_KV794904.1:0-27956 GCF_001808875.1 Neisseria sp. HMSC064E01 | reverse complement strand
GGGGATTTTGGGGAATTTTGCAAAGGTCTCGATTGTAGAAAACAGCTTGACCGATGGGAAAATGAATTGGCTCTGAAGAAGCTAAAGTGGAGTCGGTAAACAAAAAAGCCTGAACATTGTGTTCAGGCTTTTGAAATTTGGCTCCCCGACCTGGGCTCGAACCAGGGACCTGCGGATTAACAGTCCGTCGCTCTACCGACTGAGCTATCGGGGAATAGGGATGCATTATATCGTCTGAAAAAAAAAGTGTCAATAATATTTTTCAGATGAAGGGTAGTAATGTTACAAATATTTGAATGTTAAAAGTATTTATTTTGTGAATAGTTGTGTCGGAAATCAATAGGTGCAAATGGCAGCAGGTGCGGTTGCTCTGTCAGGGCGCTATTTTGTCTAATATTTTGCGCTGACAAGCTTGCCGTTGCGGAACTCTTGGTGTTGCATTACGGTGCCGTTATAGGCGTATGTGGTGAGTGAGCCGTTGCTTGGTGTGGCTCGGAATTGCATTAGTTGGTTGCGGCTTAAAGTATAGGGGTCTGTCCGCTTCCGGCTATTGTCGCTGTAAAAATCTTGTACGGTATATTGATCGCCGCGTTTGTTTTTCAGCTGGCGGTAGTAGCCGCCTTTGACGGCGCTGTTGCTGGGATTGCCGTGTGTATCGAAATAAGTCACGATTTGTTCGTCAATAATATTGATGCCGTCTGTGTTGTTTGGGGCGGTTTTATTTTTGTCTAAGGCAATCGGTATGTTGACGGAAGTACCCAGTCCGACATGGTGTCCGATACCGGTTCCTATGCCTAAACCGATGGACATGCCGGGTGTGCCGGCGGTGCAGGCGCAGAGTGTGGAAGAGAGAAGAATGAGGGGTATTGAGTGTTTCATGGCATTTCCTCGCTATGGGTAGGAGTGAAAATGAACCTGATTGCAGGTGGTAACGGGAAGGCGTGGTTTTCGTTGGACAGTTTGCGGTTGGAGACTTTTTTATTGAATTATATCGTCTTTATATAGTAAAGGACGTTAGTTTTGATAAAGGCGGAAGAAAGAGGAATTAAGGTTGTATGGATAATGAGGGCAGCGGTATGAAATCGGGAAAATCTGCGATATAGCATATATATAGTGTAGAATGCCGTTCAGACGACCCTTTAGACGGATTTTTTGTAAATTAAAGGGGCGTTTTCGGTAAAACTGACCTTACGATGATGGGGTAACGCTATCAAAGTTTGAGAAGATTTGGGTATTTGGTTGCTATTTGATCGATAACGAATTCTGGAAAAACAATGAAAACCTTGAAATTTACCAAAATGCACGGTTTGGGCAATGATTTTATGGTGGTAAACGGTATCGGGCAGGATTTTGATCCGCTTACTGCGCCGCTTGCCGAATGGTCCGACCGTTTTAGAGGAGTGGGCTTCGATCAGTTGCTGTTGGTGGAAAAGCCTTCTTCCGATGCGGTCGATTTCCGTTATCGTATATTTAATGCGGATGGCAGCGAAGTAGAGCAGTGTGGCAACGGTGCGCGCTGTTTTGCCCGATTTGTGGCGGATAAAGGTTTGACCGATAAAAAGGAAATTTTGGTTGAAACGGCTAAGGGTGTGATTATTCCTAAGCTGTTGGACAATGGTTTGGTTACCGTGAATATGGGCAAACCGCGTTTTACGTCGTCTGAAATCCCGTTTGTGCCGGTTCCTGACGAAGCGGAAGATGCTTTGACGCATATGGTGATGGTCGGTTTGGAGACGGTACAGGTCAGTTGTGTGAATATGGGCAATCCTCATGCTGTGATCGTGGTCGAGGATGTACAGACTGCGCCCGTGGCTCATTGGGGCGAAGCCATTGAGTCGCACGAGCAGTTTCCGGAACGTGTCAACGTCGGCTTTATGCAGATTGTCGATAGGGAATCTATCCACCTGCGCGTATTTGAACGCGGTGTGGGTGAAACTCAGGCTTGTGGTACGGGGGCTTGTGCGGCTGTGGTTGCGGGCGTCCGTTTGGGGTTGCTGGCAGAAGGCGTGCCTGTAAAGGTTTCGCTGCCGGGCGGGGATTTGTTTATTACTTGGTCGCATGGTGAGGACGTTTTGATGACCGGTCCTGTTCAAACGGTATTTGAAGGCGAGTTGCAGTATTCATGATTTGGACGAATTTGGATTTTCTCGCCGTTGTTGCTTATGGGCTGGTGTTTTTTGGATTGATTTTCCGCGCTGAAATGTTCCAGTGGTTTTGGGCTTCGGTTGTTTTGTGGCTGGGTGTGTCGATTTTGGGATCGCAGCTTTTGCCGGGAATGTGGGGGATTACCCATGTCGGTCCGTTGTTTGTCCCGCATTTTTATCTGACTTTTGCCAGTGTGTTTTTCTTTGCTTTTCATTGGAAAAAGCAGGCGGATACTGATTTTTGGCAGGCGGATTTACGGCATCCGTTTTTGAGTGTGTTTGCCGTCAGCAATGTGTTGATGACTTTGGCTTTTGTGTCGATTATCGCTATATTGTATTTTATGCTGCCGGGCCGTTCTTTGGCTTTTACGTTGCCGGCTTTGTTGAAATTGTACGCGCTCAAGCCTGTTTATTGGTTTATTTTGCAGCTTGTTATCATGGCCGTTTTTTATCTGCACCGCAGAAGCATTGCCAAGCAGTCGCCGGCGGTGTTCAGTAAAGCACAGCTCAGACTGGGCTGGCTGATGGCTTTGGTCATGCAGGTTTTGGTAACAGGAGCTTTGGTCGGAGAAATCGGGCTTCATTAAGAAAAAAATTTTGCGAATCAAGCCAAACAACCAAAAGTTATAAAGAAAGAAATATTCGATATTGGTTTTTCAGACGACCTGTCTTTAATATACAGGTCATATCACATCAAAATCTGGAGTAGAAAATGAAGATTGCAAACAGCATCACCGAGCTGATCGGCAACACCCCTTTGGTCAAATTAAACCGTCTGACTGAAGGTTTGAAAGCCGAAATCGCTGTCAAACTGGAATTTTTCAATCCCGGCAGCAGCGTGAAAGACCGCATTGCCGAAGCGATGGTCGAAGCTGCTGAAAAAGCGGGCAAAATCGGTAAAGATACCGTAATTGTAGAAGCGACCAGCGGTAATACGGGTATCGGTTTGGCAATGGTGTGCGCGGCACGCGGCTATAAGCTGGCGATTACTATGCCTGAAAGCATGAGTAAAGAACGCAAAATGCTGCTGCGTGCGTTCGGTGCGGAATTGATTTTGACTCCTGCATCAGAAGGCATGGCTGGTGCGATTGCAAAAGCCCAAGCCTTGGTGGACGAGCATCCTGATACTTATTTCATGCCGCGTCAATTTGATAACGAGGCAAATCCTGAAGTACACCGCAAAACAACCGCCGAAGAAATTTGGCGCGATACGGATGGTAAAGTTGATATTTTTGTGGCAGGTGTTGGTACGGGCGGTACAGTTACCGGCGTAGGCGAAGTGTTGAAAAAACACAAACCCGAAGTCAAAGTTGTCGCCGTAGAACCTGAAGCCTCTCCGGTTTTGAGTGGTGGCGAAAAAGGTCCGCACCCGATTCAAGGCATTGGTGCCGGCTTCATTCCTACCGTATTAAATACCAAAGTATATGACAGCATTTCCCAAGTCCCGAACGAAGCGGCATTTGAAACTGCCCGCGCGATGGCGGAAAAAGAAGGTATTTTGGTCGGTATTTCTTCCGGTGCGGCAGTGTGGAGTGCGTTGCAGCTTGCCAAACAGCCTGAAAATGAAGGCAAACTGATTGTCGTGCTGCTGCCTTCTTATGGCGAACGCTATCTTTCTACGCCTCTGTTTGCCGATTTGGCATAATAGAGTTGAGAAAATAAGTGATAAAAAAGACCGCTTTGGCGGTCTTTTTTCGTGGTTTCGTGCTTTGGTGTGGCACAAAAATGAATTTAAGGTGTCATATCGTGTAAAGATTGGAATGTAAGATGAAAGTTGTTGTAATTCAGTCAACAGAAAAAGTCAGATTGATATAGAATTTGGTTATCTGGATAATCCTGATTATAATGGTAGACATGAAAAAATATATCCCCATTTTATTTGCGTTGGCGGCACTTGCCGGTTGTGAGACCATTTATGTCCCAAGCTTGCAAGAAGTGCCTGTCCGTCCGACTAATGTTAAGCCTAACGTTAAAGCGACTAAGGCTGAAAAACCTGCAGCGTTCAGTTTGGCTTCTTCGCATTGGAGTGATGTTTCAAAAATCCGCGATGAGGCAACGCGTTTGAGCTATCAGGTCAGCCAAGGAAAAATGACTAAAGTTCAAGCTGCGCAATATCTGAACAAGTTCCGCATTCAGCTTGTTGGTCGCAATGTTGTGGATGACAGTGTATATGAGGTTTATCTGCGTTCTGCCGTTGACAGCCAACGAGGCGAAATCAATACCGAACAATCCAAGCTGTATATCCAAAACGCTTTGCGCGGTTGGCAGCAACGTTGGAAAAATATGGGCAACAAACCTTCTAATCCGGCATTTACCAACTTCCTGATGGAAGTGATGAATATGACTCCGTTGAAATAAGTTTCACATTTCAAACAAAAGGTCGTCTGAAAATTTTCAGACGACCTTTTGTTTTGGGTCTTAGATACTTATGATGCCTTGCGCAGCAGCTTTTCGGTTGCGACTCTTGCCCGTTCTTTAATGTCTTCGGTCAGGTAGGTTTTCATCTGGCTATACACCAAAGTAATGACGGCAATGTCGTCGCTGAATCCCAAAGGACCCAGCAAATCGGGGATGCTGTCGATAGGGCTGAGGAAGTAAACCAATGCACCGACAATAATCATCTTGGCGCGTCTGGGCGTATGTGGGGAGTCCCAAAGATAATACAGCGCATACAACTGACGGACGATGGGTTCACCTAATCGACCTGCAAAACGAGCGAGTTTGTTGAGAAAGCCCGTTTTGTCCAAATTGCGCCTTCTGAATTTTGGGATAAAGTTTTCCGGATCGGAAGACTGGGTGTATTGTTTTTCTTCGGAATGTTTCATAACAAGCCTCGCAGTAATTGAGTGGAAAGGGTTTGCCGTAATGCGGGCACAGTATAAAGCGGAGTAAGGCAAAGAAATGTCAGTTTTGCCTAAACGAGGCAAAAATTATGGTTGACTACTTCTTTATCGTAGCTGTTTCATATTATAAATAAATATTATTTCGATTAATGGAAAAGATAGAAAAATCAAATGGCTTTGATAGCTAATAACATCTTAAAAATACTCGATTTACTCCCCATTTTGTTTAGAATACAAAGGGGCTTTGACATAAAAAGGAGATATAAATGAAATTTAAAACACTCGTAGCTGTTGGTATCAGTGCAATCTGTGCTGCGGGAGTGGTCAATGCGCATGAACACAAACATGACCACATGACACCTGCCGGTGCTTCTATTAAAGTGAAAGTGCAACAACTTGACCCGGTTAATGGTAATAAAGATGTAGGCACTGTAACGATTACCGAATCCAAGTACGGTTTGGTCTTTACTCCAAACTTAAGCGGATTAGAAGCTGGACTGCATGGCTTTCACATTCATCAAAACCCAAGCTGTGAGCCGAAAGAAAAAGACGGTAAACTGACTGCAGGCTTGGGCGCCGGCGGCCACTGGGATCCGAAAGAAACCAAAAAACACGGTTTCCCATGGCAAGATGATGCCCACTTAGGCGATTTGCCTGCATTAACCGTATTACACGACGGTACAGCCACCAATCCGGTTCTTGCGCCACGCATCAAACACCTTAATGAAGTTCGTGGTCATTCTATTATGATCCACGTTGGTGGCGACAATCATTCCGATCATCCTGCTCCGCTTGGTGGTGGCGGTGCACGCATGGCGTGTGGTGTGATTAAATAAGTTGATTGTTGTAAGCAAAAAGTGCGGTTAAAAATTTTGAACGTTTTAACCGCACTTTTATTTGCAATGAGATCTGCTTCAGCACTATAGCGTCAATCAGCTGTTTGTCTGAAGCCCGTATCATTCCGCTATGGTTGCAGCGCTGTCTTTTTGAAGGCATTAGTAGAAATCACACCATCGATATGACGTATGACGCAAATCTTTATTCACTAAAATATTGCAGTTTTGTAATAGAAAAATAAGAGGGTCGTCTGAAAAGTTGCCTGTTGAAATTTTGTTTTGAATGCAACGTTTTATCCCATAAGGTTATGGTTGTTTTGCTTGTGGATGCGTTGGTAAATGATATTAATTCATATTTTTATCAAAAGAAACAGGATATTAATACTATTTTGATGGTGTGAGATTGTGCGAAACTGATTAAGCGGTAGTGGAAAAAATGTTGGTTTAAGTATTAATAGAGATGTTTATTGTTATTGGTAAAGTTTATGATGTTTTTTGGTAAAATTTATTAGATTGTTTATAAATTAGACTGTTCAAAATCGGATAAAACAGGTAAATTATAGTTTATGTAACTCGATGTAATTTGAGTTATTGGTTTTGAGCTGATAAAAAATACAGAGGAACTGGCTATGTCCGTCAAACCGCGTCCTGTCTTTTTGGAGATTCCCAATATACGTTTGCCTATACCGGGAATTGTCTCCATCTTGCACCGCATCAGCGGGGTAGGATTATTTATAATGCTTCCCGTTTTGCTGTATCTCCTGTCCGGTACGTTAAGCCGCGAGTCGGCGTTTGAAACTTACCGCGCCATCGTTTCCAATCCTTTGGTCAAGTTGATTCTAATCGGCGTGTTATGGGCTTATCTGCACCATTTTCTCGCCGGTATCCGTTTTTTATTTTTGGATGCACACAAAGGCCTTGAGCTGAATACTGCGCGCAATACTGCCAAATTGGTGTTTGCCGCTGCTTTGGTGTTGACCGTTGTTTTGGGAGCGTTGTTATGGTAGAGCGTAAATTGACCGGTGCGCATTACGGTTTGCGCGATTGGGCGATGCAGCGTGCGACTGCGGTTATCATGTTGATCTATACCGTTGCACTTTTAGTGATTCTGTTTACCCTGCCTAAAGAATATTCGGCATGGCAGGTATTTTTCGATCAAGTTTGGGTGAAAGTGTTCACCCAGGTCAGCTTTATCGCCGTATTTTTGCACGCTTGGGTGGGTATCCGCGATTTGTGGATGGACTATATCAAACCCTTCGGCGTGCGTTTATTTTTGCAGGTTGCCACCATCGTTTGGCTGGTCGGCTGCTTGGTGTATTCAGTTAAAGTAATTTGGGGGTAAGTATGGGTTTTCCTGTTCGCAAGTTTGATGCCGTGATTGTCGGCGGTGGTGGTGCAGGTTTACGCGCAGCCCTCCAATTATCCAAATCCGGTCTGAATTGTGCCGTTTTGTCTAAAGTGTTTCCGACCCGTTCGCATACCGTAGCGGCGCAGGGCGGTATTTCCGCTTCGCTGGGTAATGTGCAGGAGGACCGTTGGGACTGGCACATGTACGATACCGTGAAAGGTTCCGACTGGCTGGGCGACCAAGATGCGATTGAGTTTATGTGTCGCGCCGCGCCTGAAGCGGTGATTGAGTTGGAACACATGGGTATGCCTTTTGACCGCGTGGAAAGTGGCAAAATTTATCAGCGTCCTTTCGGCGGCCATACTGCCGAACACGGCAAGCGCGCGGTAGAACGTGCTTGCGCGGTTGCCGACCGTACCGGTCATGCGATGTTGCATACTTTGTACCAACAAAACGTCCGTGCCAATACACAATTCTTTGTGGAATGGACGGCGCAAGATTTGATTCGTGATGAAAACGGCGACGTCGTCGGTGTGACCGCAATGGAAATGGAAACCGGCGAAGTTTATATTTTCCATGCTAAAGCCGTGATGTTTGCTACCGGTGGCGGCGGCCGTATTTATGCGTCTTCCACCAATGCCTATATGAACACCGGCGACGGTTTGGGTATTTGCGCCCGTGCAGGCATTCCGTTGGAAGATATGGAGTTCTGGCAATTCCACCCGACCGGCGTGGCAGGTGCAGGCGTGTTGATTACCGAAGGTGTACGCGGCGAGGGCGGTATTCTGTTGAATGCCGACGGCGAACGCTTTATGGAACGCTATGCGCCGACCGTGAAAGACTTGGCTTCGCGCGATGTGGTTTCCCGCGCAATGGCGATGGAAATCTACGAGGGTCGCGGCTGCGGCAAGAACAAAGACCATGTATTGTTGAAAATCGACCATATCGGTGCCGAAAAAATTATGGAAAAACTGCCGGGCATCCGCGAGATTTCCATTCAGTTTGCCGGTATCGACCCGATTAAAGACCCGATTCCCGTTGTGCCGACTACCCACTACATGATGGGCGGTATTCCGACCAACTACCACGGCGAAGTCGTTGTGCCGCAAGGCGACGAATATGAAGTGCCGGTAAAAGGTCTGTACGCAGCGGGCGAGTGCGCTTGTGCTTCCGTGCACGGTGCGAACCGTTTGGGCACCAACTCTCTGTTGGACTTGGTGGTGTTCGGTAAAGCTGCCGGCGACAGCATGATTAAATTCATCAAAGAGCAAAGCGATTGGAAACCTCTGCCTGCGAATGCTGGCGAGCTGACCCGCCAACGTATCGAACGCTTGGATAACCAAACCGGTGGCGAAAATGTTGATGCGCTGCGTCGCGAACTGCAACGTTCTGTCCAACTGCACGCCGGCGTGTTCCGTACCGATGAGATTCTGAGCAAAGGCGTTCGAGAAATCATGGCGATTGCCGAACGTGTGAAACGTACTGAAATCAAAGACAAGAGCAAAGTGTGGAATACCGCACGTATCGAAGCTTTGGAATTGGATAATCTGATTGAAGTGGCAAAAGCGACTTTAGTGTCTGCCGAAGCACGTAAAGAATCGCGCGGCGCACACGCTTCAGACGACCATCCTGAGCGCGATGACGAGAACTGGATGAAACATACGCTGTATCATTCAGATACCAACACCTTGTCCTACAAACCGGTACACACTAAGCCTTTGAGCGTGGAATACATCAAACCGGCCAAGCGCGTTTACTGATGCGTTTTCAGACGGCCTCCGTATCACAAGAGGCCGTCTGAAAATCAAATACACCACCACACTGAACAGCCTGAACCCATAACATAAAACCATCAGGCGGTTTATGAGAAAAGGAACACTTCTCATGGAAAAAATGAGTTTTGAAATTTACCGTTACAATCCGGACGTTGATGCCAAACCTTATATGCAACGTTACGAGTTGGAGCTGGAACCTACCGACGTCAAACTTTTGGACGCGCTGGTGCGCCTGAAAGCACAAGACGACACCCTGTCTTTCCGCCGTTCCTGCCGCGAAGGTATTTGCGGGTCGGACGGTATGAACATCAACGGCAAAAACGGCTTGGCGTGCCTGACCGATTTACGCAGCCTAAAACAGCCTGTCAAAATCCGCCCGCTGCCCGGTCTGCCCGTCATCCGCGACTTGATTGTGGACATGACCCAGTTCTTCAAACAATACCACTCCATCAAGCCTTACGTCGTTAACGACAACCCGATCGATTCCGACAAAGAGCGTCTGCAAACTCAGGAAGAGCGTAAAGAGTTGGACGGTTTGTATGAATGTATTTTGTGCGCCTGCTGTTCGACTGCCTGTCCGTCGTTCTGGTGGAATCCCGACAAATTCGTCGGTCCGTCCGGTTTGCTGAACGCCTACCGCTTCATCGCCGACAGCCGAGATACCATTACCAACGAACGTTTGGATAATTTGAACGACCCGTATCGTCTGTTCCGCTGCCATACCATCATGAACTGCGTGGACGTATGTCCTAAACACTTGAATCCGACCCGTGCCATCGGTAAGATTAAAGAAATTATGTTGAAACGAGCCGTTTAAGAAATGATGGTTTTTGACGATATTGCCAAACGGAAAATCCGTTTTCAAACCCGCCGGGGATTATTGGAGTTAGATCTGATTTTCGGCAGGTTTATGGAAAAAGAATTCGAGCAATTAAGCGATAAAGAGCTGTCCGAGTTTTCCGAAATCCTTGAGTTTCAAGATCAGGAGCTTCTTGCCCTGATCAACGGGCATTCGGCGACAGACAAGGAACACCTTATCCCCATGCTTGAAAAAATCAGACGAGCTTGACGTATTAGAAATCCGCCCGCCTTTCGGCGGATTTCTAGGATACGGAGGTCGTCTGAAAACAAAGACCGTGCTGCATAGGCAGTAACGAAAGCCCCAACTTACAAAGGAGCGATAAATATGTCCAAATCAATTAAACTCAACGTACCCAATCAAGAGGATTTAGAACTGCCCGTATTGGAAGCGAGCATCGGTCATGACGTGGTCGATATCCGCACGCTGACGAAAAGCACAGGTTTATTCTCATTCGACCCAGGATTCGTTTCAACAGCAAGCTGCGAATCTAAAATCACTTATATCGACGGTGATGAAGGTCTGCTGTATTACCGTGGTTATCCTATTGAACAGCTTGCCGAAAAATCCGATTATTTGGAAGTCTGCTACCTGTTGATTTACGGCGAATTGCCGACACCTGAACAAAAGGCAGAATTTGACAATACCGTCCGCCGTCATACGATGTTGCATGAACAACTGACTTGGTTCTTCCGCGGTTTCCGTCGCGACGCACATCCGATGGCGATGATGGTCGGTGTGGTCGGTGCGTTGTCTGCGTTCTATCAAGACAGTTTGGATATTACCAATCCCGAACACCGCAAAATCGCGATTTACCGTTTGATTTCAAAAATCCCGACGATTGCCGCGATGTGTTACCGTTATTCTAACGGTTTGCCGTTCAATTATCCGAAAAACAATCTTTCTTATTCCGAAAACTTCCTTCATATGATGTTTGCCACACCATGTGAAGACTACAAACCTAATCCTGTATTGGCGCGTGCGCTTGACCGCATCTTTATCCTTCATGCTGATCACGAGCAAAATGCTTCAACTTCGACCGTCCGTTTGGCAGGTTCTTCAGGCGCGAACCCGTTTGCCTGTATCGCTGCCGGTATTGCCTGTCTGTGGGGTGCGTCCCACGGCGGTGCGAACGAAGCGGTCTTGAAAATGCTTGACGAAATCGGCGATGTATCCCGTGTTGCCGAATACATGGAAGGCGTGAAACAGCGCAAATACCGTCTGATGGGCTTTGGCCACCGCGTGTATCGCAACATGGACCCGCGCGCCAGCATCATGCGTGAAACCTGCCATGAAGTGTTGAAAGAATTGGGCTTGGAAGACAGTCCGAAATTCAAACTGGCGATGGAATTGGAACAAATCGCTCTGAAAGATCCGTTCTTCGTTGAGCGCAAACTGTACCCCAACGTCGATTTCTACTCAGGCATCGTCCTGTCCGCGCTGGGTATCCCGACCGAAATGTTTACCGTCATCTTCGCTCTGTCGCGCAGCGTAGGCTGGATTTCGCACTGGCATGAGATGATTAGCGATCCTTCGCTGAAAATCGGTCGTCCGCGCCAACTTTATACTGGTGCCGTACGTCGTGATTATGTACCGGCGGATAAACGCTGATAATCGGTATATTAATATGTTGCCGGAGTTTTATTTGAGAAAGCCGAATAGCTTTTTTAAATGAGTTTGTCCGCAATAAACGAAACAGATACAAGTAATTTGGCTGGAAATAGGGTAGAATGAAGTGTCATTTCAAACGGCATGGATTCCGTTGAAACACATGGAATTCTACCCTTTGTTTATATTTTAAAGAAAAGAGCTCGTGTCATGATGGATGAAAAACTCAATTTTTCTTATCTGTTCGGTTCAAATGCTCCCTACATCGAAGAGTTGTATGAGAATTTCTTGGAAAACCCAAATTCTGTCGATGAGAAATGGAAGCAATATTTCACCGACTTAAGCAAGCAGCCCGGTGCGGCAGATGTTGATGTTGCCCATGCTCCGATCCGTGAATCCTTCGCCAATTTGGCAAAAACCAAATCGACAGCGGCTATTGCCGGCGGTATGGATGAAGCCATGATGAAAAAACAGGTCGGCGTACTGCGGTTGATTTCTGCTTACCGTATTCAAGGTGTGGGCGCTGCTCAGCTTGACCCGCTCAAACGTATCCCGCCAAGAAATATTGAAGCCCTCGATCCCAAATTCCACGGACTGAATGATGCCGATATGGCGGTTCAGTTCAATATGGGCGAGGGCGATTTTTCCGGCCAAAGCAAACTGCCCTTGTCCCAAATCATCAGCAACCTCAAACAAACCTACTGCGGTCACCTCGCATTGGAATACATCTACATTCCCAATACAGAAGAACGCCGCTGGTTGCGCAATTATTTTGAGGATGTGCTGTCCACCCCGAGTTACAGTGCCGAACAGAAACGCCGCATCCTGAAAGAAATGACCGCTGCCGAGACTTTGGAGCGTTACCTGCATACCAAATATGTCGGTCAGAAACGCTTCGGCGTTGAAGGTGGCGAGAGTGTGATTGCCGGTCTGAATTACCTGATTCAAAACGCAGGTAAAGACGGTGTCGAAGAAGTCATCATCGGTATGGCACACCGAGGTCGTCTGAATGTCTTGGTCAACATTTTGGGCAAGAAACCGGGCGATTTGTTTGCCGAGTTTGAAGGCCGCGCCGAAATCAAGCTGCCCAGCGGTGACGTGAAATACCACATGGGTTTCAGCTCTGACATCGCTACGCCGAACGGTCCGATGCACGTTTCTTTGGCGTTCAACCCGTCTCACTTGGAAATCGTCAATCCTGTCGTTGAAGGTTCTGCACGCGCCAAACAAAAACGTCTGGGCGAAAACGGCCGCGACAAAGTATTGCCCGTATTGATTCACGGCGACTCTGCATTTGTCGGCTTGGGCGTCAACCAAGCGACGTTCAATCTGTCCAAAACGCGCGGCTATACCACCGGCGGTACGGTCCACATCGTCATCAACAACCAAATCGGCTTCACCACCTCCGATACCCGCGACACCCGTTCGACCGTGCATTGTACCGACGTGGCGAAAATGGTTTCCGCTCCGGTCATCCATGTCAACGGCGACGATCCAGAACGCGTTTGCTTCGCCATCCAAGCCGCTTTGGACTACCGTAAGAAATTCAACAAAGACATCGTGATCGATGTCGTCTGCTACCGCAAATGGGGCCACAACGAGGGCGACGATCCGACCCTGACCCAGCCGATGATGTACAAAAAAGTATCGCAACACCCCGGTGCGCGTGCTTTGTACACCGAGCAACTGATTGCAGAAGGCGTGGTGACGCAGGCAGAAGCCGACGGCTATATCCAAGCCTACCGCGATGCTTTGGATAAAGGCGAACATGTCGAACAAACGACGTTGAGCAATTTCCAACGCACGCAAATCGACTGGAGCAAATACCAAGGCAAAGACTGGCGTGAAGATGTGGAAACCGGCCTGCCCGCTGCCGACATCGAGCGTCTTGCCGAGAAATTTACCGCAGTCCCCGAAGGCTTTGCACTGCATCCGACTGCCAAACGCGTGCTCGAAGCGCGCAAAGGCATGGCTGCGGGCAGTCAGCCGATTGACTGGGGTATGGCGGAAACCCTCGCATACGCCAACTTGGTCACCAAAGGCCACGGCGTGCGCATTTCCGGCGAAGACTCCGGACGCGGTACATTCTCACACCGTCATGCCGTATTGCACGACCAAAAACGCGAAAAATGGGATGACGGCACTTATGTACCGCTGCGCAATATGGGCGAAGGTACGGGCGAATTCCTCGTCATCGACTCCATCTTGAATGAAGAAGCCGTCATGGCGTACGAATACGGTTTTGCCTGCTCAGCACCTGATAAACTGACCATTTGGGAAGCGCAGTTCGGCGACTTTGCCAATGGCGCTCAAGTCACCATCGACCAATTCCTGTCGTCAGGCGAAACCAAGTGGGGCCGTCTCTGCGGTCTGACCACCATCCTGCCGCACGGTTACGACGGTCAGGGCCCGGAACACTCATCCGGCCGCGTAGAACGCTGGTTGCAATTGTGTTCTGAACACAATATGCAAATCATCATGCCGTCCGAAGCGTCGCAAATGTTCCACCTGCTGCAA
This sequence comes from Neisseria sp. HMSC064E01, assembly GCF_001808875.1. Classification (NCBI taxonomy): domain Bacteria; kingdom Pseudomonadati; phylum Pseudomonadota; class Betaproteobacteria; order Neisseriales; family Neisseriaceae; genus Neisseria; species Neisseria sp. HMSC064E01. The sequence goes on along the minus strand of NZ_KV794904.1, from coordinate 14,026 downwards.
CGCCAAGTCTTGGGTTCGTACCGCAAACCGCTGGTGATTTTCATGTCCAAACGCCTGTTGCGCTTCAAAGGCGCGATGAGTCCGCTGGAAAACTTTACCGAAGGTTCGCGCTTCCGTCCCGTCATCGGCGATACCGCCGAGCGTGGCAACAATGAAAGCGTGAAACGCGTGATTCTGTGTGCCGGACAGGTTTACTACGATTTGGAAGCAGGCCGTGCCGAGCGCAAACTGGAAAACGATGTCGCCATCGTCCGCGTCGAGCAGCTTTATCCGTTCCCATACGACGAGGTGCGTGCAGAGTTGGCGAAATATCCGAACGCGAAATCCGTGGTTTGGGCACAAGAAGAGCCGAAAAACCAAGGTGCGTTCTACCAAATCCGCCACCGCTTGGAAGACGTTATCGGCGAAAGCCAAAAACTGTCTTATGCCGGTCGTCCGAGCAGCGCATCGCCAGCCGTCGGCTATATGAGCAAACACGTCGCCCAGCTGAAACAACTGGTTGAAGACGCAATGACGCTGTAACGCAATACGGTGCGGCGTTCCGAATGAAACACTCCAGACGGAACGCCTACCAAACAAAAGAGATAACACACAACAGGTCGTCTGAAAACCAACGACCATCCGGAGACACAAAATGATTATTGATGTAAAAGTACCCATGCTGTCCGAAAGCGTATCCGAAGGCACGCTCTTGGAATGGAAGAAAAAAGTCGGCGAAGCCGTAGCGCGCGACGAAATCCTGATTGACATCGAAACCGACAAAGTGGTTTTGGAAGTACCTTCCCCACAAGCCGGTGTATTGGTTGAAATCATTGCCCAAAACGGCGAAACCGTTGCCGCCGAACAAGTATTGGCACGCATCGACACCGCAGCAACCGCTTCCGCTTCTGCTGAAGCCCCAGCCGCCGCGCCTGCACCTGAAGCCGCTCCCGCCGCTGCGCAAACCAATGCCGCCATGCCTGCTGCCGCCAAACTGGCAGCCGAAACCGGCGTGGATGTGAACGCGCTGCAAGGTTCCGGTCGTGACGGTCGCGTCTTGAAAGAAGACGTGCAAAACGCTACCGCCAAACCTGCTGCCGCACCCGCTGTCTCGTCTGTACCTGCACCTGTTCCCGCGGGTGCACGTCCGGAACAACGCGTTCCGATGAGCCGCCTACGCGCCCGTGTTGCCGAACGTCTCTTGGCTTCGCAACAAGAAAACGCGATTCTGACTACGTTCAACGAAGTCAACATGAAACCCATCATGGACTTGCGTGCGAAATACAAAGAAAAATTCGAGAAAGAACACGGCGTCAAACTCGGCTTCATGTCTTTCTTCGTCAAAGCAGCCGTTGCCGCGCTGAAAAAATATCCGGTGGTCAATGCCTCCGTTGACGGCAGCGACATCGTTTATCACGGTTACTTCGACATCGGTATCGCTATCGGCAGCCCGCGCGGTCTGGTCGTTCCGATTCTGCGAGATGCCGACCAAATGAGTATTGCCGACATCGAACAAGCCATCGTTGATTACGCCAAAAAAGCCAAAGACGGTAAAATCGCGCTGGAAGATTTGACCGGCGGTACGTTCAGTATTACCAACGGCGGTACGTTCGGTTCAATGATGTCCACCCCGATTATCAATCCGCCGCAATCCGCCATTTTGGGTATGCACGCGACCAAAGAGCGCGCAGTCGTGGAAAACGGCCAAGTTGTCGTCCGTCCGATGATGTATCTGGCACTCTCTTACGACCACCGCATCATCGACGGCCGCGAAGCCGTGCTGACTTTGGTTGCTATCAAAGACGCGCTGGAAGATCCGGCACGCCTGTTGTTGGATCTGTAAACGCCGCCAAAGGGATATAAAGCGGATAAAAACAGAGCAGTTTGAAATCGGGCTGCTTACTGGCTTTCAGACGACCTTGAAACGAAAAAGGTCGTCTGAAAACAGCAGGATGTTTGAAATCTAAGGGAGAAAGTTTGTTGCTGCCATTTTTCGTGCAGAAGCAAACGCTTGAAAATCCATAGGAGCGTATCCATGAAACCCATCTCCCTGTTTCCGCTTTTGGCTGTCGTTTCCCTGCTTGGCGCGTGTGCCGCATTCGAAGGCAAGGAATATTCCGTCAACGCTTATGATGCGCGCGGCAGAATGTTGAACAAGCGTTTTGAAATGGACAGCAACAAAGCAGGCATTCCCGTCGCCCGCAGCGTTTTGTGCAAACGTTATCCGCACGCTACCGTGCGCGTTTACAACAATTTTACCGGACAGGAAGTCAGGGAATACAGTCCGCATTCCTGCCGCCGCTGATGCGTCCGAACCAATCGGGCTGAAATTTGAATAGGTCGTGCCTGTGAGCAGGCTTCGCACTCTGAAAAAGGCAGAATAAGTTTTAATTTTGTTGAAGCCGCGTTTTCAGACGACCTCTCATGCAAAATATAGTGGATAAACTTTTGCTGAAGGTTTTCCTGCGGCAAAAATATCAAACAACAAAGGATTTTTCACATGTCTCAATACGATGTAGTAGTCATCGGCGCAGGTCCCGGCGGATACGTTGCCGCCATCCGCGCCGCCCAACTGGGTTTCAAAACCGCCTGTGTCGATGCAGGCGTCAACAAAGCAGGCGACGCGCCCGCGCTGGGCGGTACCTGCCTGAACGTCGGCTGCATTCCTTCCAAAGCCCTGTTGCAATCCAGCGAACATTTCCATGCTGCGCAGCATGATTTTGCCGAACACGGCATCAGCGTCGGCGACATCAAATTCGACGCGGCGAAAATGATTGCGCGCAAAGACGCTATCGTAACCAAGCTTACCGGTGGCGTGAAATTCCTGTTCCAAAAAAACAAAGTAACCAGCCTGTTCGGTACGGCTTCATTTGCCGGCAAAAACGGCGATGCCTACCAAATCGAAGTCGATAACAAAGGCGAAAAAACCGTTATCGAAGCCAAACACGTCATCGTAGCGACCGGCTCCGTGCCGCGTCCGCTGCCGCAGGTTGCCATCGACAATGTAAACGTTTTGGACAACGAAGGCGCATTGAACCTGACCGAAGTGCCCGCCAAACTGGGCGTTATCGGTTCGGGCGTGATTGGTTTGGAAATGGGTTCGGTGTGGAACCGCGTCGGTTCGCAGGTCACCATCCTCGAAGCCATGCCGACTTTCCTTGCCGCCGCCGACCAGCAAATCGCCAAAGAAGCCTTCAAATATTTCACCAAAGAGCAGGGCCTGAACATCGAACTGGGCGTGAAAATCGGCGACATCAAATCTGAAGGCAAAGGCGTGTCCGTTGCCTACCAAACTGCCGCAGGCGAAGCCAAAACCGAAGTCTTCGACAAACTCATCGTCGCCATCGGCCGTATTCCGAATACTAAAGGCTTGAACGCCGAAGCCGTCGGCTTGGAAAAAGACGAGCGCGGCTTTATCAAAGTGGACGGCGAATGCCGCACCAACCTGCCTAATGTCTGGGCAATCGGCGACGTGGTTCGCGGCCCGATGCTGGCGCACAAAGCCAGCGACGAAGGCGTTGCTGTTGCCGAGCGCATCGCCGGACAGAAACCGCATATCGACTTCAACAGCGTACCGTTCGTGATTTACACCGATCCCGAAATCGCTTGGGTCGGTAAAACCGAAGAGCAGCTCAAAGCCGAAGGCGTGGAATACAAAAAAGGCACTTCCGGCTTCGGCGCAAACGGTCGCGCGTTGGCAATGGGTAAAGCCAAAGGTACGGTCAAAGTGTTGGCAGATGCCAAAACCGACCGCATCTTGGGCGTACACATGATCGGTCCGGTCGTCAGCGAATTGGTTACTGAAGGCGTCACTGCGCTCGAATTCTTCGCCAGCAGCGAAGACATCGCCCGCATCATTCATGCCCATCCGACCTTGTCCGAAGTGGTTCACGAAGCCGCACTGGCCGCCGACAAACGCGCTTTGCACGGCTGATGAGGTCAAGTAAAGCATAAAAGGTCGTCTGAAACTTTTTCAGACGACCTTTTCGGAAAGATGAATGTTCGCAAGTGATGTTCTGATGGGTATAAAGAGAAAGTAGGGCATATCAGTTGCCGCCGTTCTCGTATCAGAATGACGATTTCAGCTGAATCTACTATATAATCGGCGATACATTCACAGACAGCATTTAATTATGAATAAAGAAGTAATCGGTATCCTGTTTATACCGATGGGCATCCTCAGCATGTGTATGGCCGCGTTGTGGCAGATGTATGTGATGATGACCGAAACTTATACGCTCAACCGTTTCAAAGACAAAGAATTGGTTTGGCGCGTGGCATTGTTGTTTATCAGTTTCAGCCTTGCCGTTTACCTACTCTGCCCGAATTCGCGTAAAAAAGGCATCGTCTTTTTTATTCTCGGGGGCGGCGGTGCAATCATGTATCTGCTTGCGCGGATGTGGTTGCCGTTCAGCAAGTGAAACGACGATTTTCCGACCGCCGAAAGGTCGTCTGAAACGCACGGGGTTGCCATTCAGAGGCAGTCTCAGGACATTCCACTAATCTAAAGGAGAAATCCATGAATCTACACGAGTATCAGGCTAAAGAACTGCTGGCAAGCTACGGCTTGCCCGTGCAAGGCGGTATTTTGGCGCACAACGGCGAAGAAGCCGCAGCCGCTTACGACAAACTGGGCGGCAAATTTGCCGTCGTTAAAGCCCAGGTCCACGCAGGTGGCCGCGGTAAAGCGGGCGGCGTAAAAGTCGTCAAAAGCCGTGAAGAAGCCAAAGAAGTGGCGGAAAGCCTGATTGGCACCAATCTGGTTACTTATCAAACCGATGCCAACGGTCAGCCGGTCAACAGCGTTTTGGTTTGCGAAGACATGTATCCGGTGCAAACCGAGCTGTATTTGGGCGCGGTGGTTGACCGTTCTACCCGTCGCATCACATTCATGGCTTCGACCGAAGGCGGTGTGGAAATCGAAAAAGTTGCCGCCGAAACCCCTGAAAAAATCTTCAAAGTAACCGTTGACCCGCTGGTCGGCCTGCAACCTTGCCAAGCGCGTGAAGTGGCGTTCCAACTGGGCTTGAAAGACAAACAAATCAACGAGTTCGTCAAACTGATGACCGGCGCGTACAAAGCGTTTGTCGAAAACGACTTCGCTCTGTTTGAAGTGAACCCATTGGCAGTTCGCGAAAACGGCGCACTGGCTTGCGTAGACGGCAAAATCGGTATCGACAGCAACGCCCTTTACCGTCTGCCGAAAATCGCCGAATTGCGCGATAAATCCCAAGAAAACGAACGCGAGCTGAAAGCCTCCGAATTCGACCTGAATTACGTTGCTTTGGAAGGTAACATCGGCTGTATGGTGAACGGTGCCGGTTTGGCGATGGCAACCATGGACATCATCAAACTCAAAGGCGGCCAACCTGCCAACTTCCTCGACGTAGGCGGCGGCGCAACCAAAGAGCGCGTGGTTGAAGCGTTCAAACTGATTCTTGAAGACAAATCCGTCAAAGGCGTATTGATCAACATCTTCGGCGGTATCGTCCGTTGCGACATGATTGCGGAAGCCATCGTGGCAGCCGTTAAAGAAATCAACGTTGACGTGCCTGTCGTTGTCCGTCTGGAAGGCAACAATGCCGAACTCGGCGCGAAAATCCTGAACGAATCAGGTCTGAAACTGACTTCCGCCGACGGCCTGAATGACGCAGCCGAAAAAATTGTCGCAGCCGTAAACGCCTAAGGAGAAAAGAATGAGCGTATTGATTAATAAAGACACCAAAGTATTGGTTCAAGGTTTCACCGGTAAAAACGGTACTTTCCACTCCGAACAAGCTCTGGCTTACGGCACTAAAGTCGTCGGCGGCGTAACCCCGGGCAAAGGCGGTCAAACCCCCCTGAACCTGCCTGTGTTCAACACCATGAAAGAAGCGGTTAAAGAAACCGGCGCGGACGCATCCGTAATTTACGTTCCCGCTCCGTTTGTGTTGGACTCTATCGTTGAAGCCGTTGATTCCGGCGTAGGCTTGGTGGTTGTGATTACCGAAGGCGTACCGACTCTGGACATGCTCAAAGCCAAACGTTACTTGGAAACCAACGGCAACGGTACACGTTTGGTCGGCCCTAACTGCCCGGGCGTGATTACTCCGGGCGAGTGCAAAATCGGTATTATGCCGGGCCACATCCACCAACCTGGCCGCATCGGCATCATTTCCCGTTCCGGTACATTGACTTACGAAGCCGTGGCACAAACCACCAAACTGGGCTTGGGTCAATCAACCTGTATCGGTATCGGCGGCGACCCGATTCCGGGCATGAACCAAATCGACGCGCTGAAACTCTTCCAAGAAGACCCCGATACCGACGCCATCATCATGATCGGTGAAATCGGCGGTACTGCGGAAGAAGAAGCAGCCGAATACATCCAATCCAACGTAACCAAACCCGTCGTCGGCTACATCGCAGGTGTTACCGCTCCTAAAGGCAAACGCATGGGCCACGCCGGTGCGATTATCTCCGGCGGCAAAGGTACTGCGGAAGAAAAATTCGCCGCTTTCGAAAAAGCCGGCATCGCCTACACCCGCAGCCCTGCCGAATTGGGCAGCACCATGCTGGAAGTGTTGAAAGCAAAAGGCTTGGCATAACAACGCCTAGTCTTTTTGACTGAAAAGCTGAAAGGTCGTCTGAAAACTTGGAAACAGGTTTTCAGACGACCTTTTTATCTTCCGCGTTAATCTTTACATGTTTTCAAACCACCTTTAGCCGAATTGACTTGCGAAGAAGTGTAAAGGGGTTATAATCAATTAACAGATGAATAATCTGTTATTTCACCCATATGTACATCAAGGAGAAGGTAATGAAAAAGCATGATTTTGAATCCCGCAAAGAAGCTTTGTTGAAAGACATCCAAGACGTGATGAGCGATGTTGAAGAGCTGTACAGCAAAGGCGTGGAAGTCGGCTCGGAAGAGGGTAAAAAAGCCAAAGCAAAATTGCAAGAGAAACTTGAAGCTGCCAAGGATCGTTTACACGATTTTCAAGAAGAAGCTGGCGACCGAATCAGATACCACGCCGACCGCGCGCGTGAAAAATACGACGAATTTGAAGAAGAGGCAGAAGAGCGTTTCAGAGAAGGCAAAAAACGTTTGGCAGAGTTTAGCGATGAAGCAGGCGACCGTATCAAACGAGGCGCACGCCAAGCTGATGCAGCCGTACACGACAAACCTTATTACGCGATGGGCTTTGCCGCATTGGCAGGCTTGGTGGTCGGCGTATTGCTGAACCGCCGCTAATCGGTAAAACATGAATGCCGTCCGGACATGATTTTCCGAAATCTTGTTCCGGCGGCGTTTCCTTATGTGGGTCAGTACATTTCAGACGACCCCAAACCCTTCAGATTGTCCGTCTTGGAACAATAAGGGAAATCGGAATATGGGCATCAGACAAAATATCGAACATACAAAAACGCTACTGAATCAGGGTGTTGATTTGCTTTTGCTGCGGATGCAGATTTTGAATCTGGATTTGGCGGAGCAGGCGGAAAACGTGTTCCGCATCATCATATGGTTGGTCGTATCGGGCATCTTGCTGCTGATTGCATTCATCAGTCTGCTTTTCGGACTAAACCGCGTGTTGTCGGATACCGCGGCGATATGGGTATTCTTCGGGATTACCATCGTCAGCCTAATCGTCATTGCGGTCTTGTTCGGCAAAGTCGCAAAAGACTGGCGCAGCCAAAACAACCAAATCGCCGCAACCTTGCAGGACATTAAGGCAGACATTGCCTGTCTGCGCGGACAAGAAATGCAGGAAGGAGAGGACGATGAATAAAACGGAACGCGATGAAGCACGCGAACTGCTGCAACTGGAAGCCAAGCTGGTTCGCCTGAGAATCGAGGCATCGCATATGAAACAGCAAAAATGGAAAGAACAGGACGATCGCAAGTCAGATAAGCTGATGACGCTGCTGGACTTGGGTAGCGAACTGAACCGCACACGCCTCCTGTATAAAACGGCAGGACTTGCCATTCCCCGAAAATTCCGCTTAGGGGCGCTGTTGGCAGCGTTTGCATTGAAGGCTGCGATGAAGTAATTGGATTAAGACGCGGAGGTCCACGCATCCGAATTTACGGCTGTTTTTAAAAATTCCATTCAGCTCCCAACGACCATTGGTGGCTGCTGCGCCGTGCATAAGGGGCATTGCTGCGGATGCGGCTGTATCCGTAATTCAAGGTCGGCGTGATGCCTTTGTAGGACAATTTGTCATGGCTGAGGCTGACGGAGAGAGAGCGCTCGCGGTTGCGTTGCGGCTCCGTGCCGAATGCCATAATGCCTTTATAGCGGCGGTTGGCAAATGAAGCGGTCAGGCGGCTGTTCAGCCCACCCAAAAACGGCCATTGCTGTATCCAGCCTATATTGAACCCGTTGCGGCGGTAGGCGGCATTGTTGACGGCATTGCGTATGTTTTTGTTCTCAGGAACAAAGCGGTTGTATTGCCAACCGCCGAACAGGGTCGTACTGCCGAAACGGCGCGCCAGGGAGAGATAGGTACTGTCGTGCCAACCGTCGTTACGCAGCGCACGATCGGTTTCCCGGTAGTTTTGATGGTAGCGTTCCAGCGAGTAATAAAGTTGTGTCGCGTTGCCGAGATTGACCCTATGCGAAAGCTGTACGCCAACCCCGTGTGCCAGCATATACGGCGCGGCGCGGCGGTTGTTTTCTTTTTTACTGTCAAATTCGCTGCTGCCCGCCAACTGTGCCTGATAAAACGGTAAAACGCTGACGGTTTGTTTGCCGTCCTTGCGCTGCCAGCCCAAATAAGCCCTGCCGAACGCATCGTCGTAAGCTGATTGGCGGTCGAAAAAATAGCTCGTTCCGCTAAGGTTGGCGCGGAATTTGACGGCGTGATGCCCGTAAAACGGGGTGAGTTTTTCGGTGTTCAATTCGTAATTCAAGCCGTTGGCACAGACGGGCACAGTAACGCTGCATGCGGTTTGCCCCCTTGTTTCGATGCAATAACGCGGAGCAGCGTTGTTGGCGTTATCGCTATGCACGGGACTGATTCCGCCTGACCATTTCCATTCCGTCTGCCGTCTGACGGCTTCTTGAAAACGTTTGACGTTTTCCAAAACGGGGGCAGGTATATCACGCTGCGCGGCATGGCGGAAATGCGCCGCCGCCTCGCCCAAACGATAATCCTGAAACTCTGCAGCCGCCAAATCCAATAATATGCGGTCGTCTGAAGCGTCAGATTCATAAAGGGTACGATAACGTTCGACCGCTTCGGAAGTCCGCCCTTTCAACTTTGCCAGCAAAGCATCGGCACGCGTAATCAGCTTGGGATTGTGGTTGGGCTGTTTGCGGTAAAGGGCGGCAAGCGAAGAAACCAAATCTACGCTATTGCCGTTAAGTGCCCGAATCAGCGCGTCCTCAAGAATACGCGGGTTTGCCGCTAAAAAATCATCGCCGACCACAGTCGGTTCTCCTGCATTCTCATTCTTTTCAGACGACCTTTCTTCTTCGGACAAAATATCCAGCCATTGTTTTTGCTGCACTTGTACGGCAGCATCCTGAGAAGGCGAATCCTGCCGGACACCCCCTTCGGGCAATTCAGCCAAGACTGCGGAAGGCAACAGGCAGCATAAAGATACCGAAACCATTTTTTGTTTTATTCTTAACATTCAAAATCATCCGAAATATATGTTTGTATATCGCAGGGATAGCCAAATGCAACCCACATACCCTACTGATTTCTCCCAGTCAGGGATTTACGCCTGCCAAAGGTCGTCTGAAACTTTTCAGACGACCTTAGTTTTGCGTAAAAGCAACAGATTCGCATTAAGATGCAGCATTATAGAGATAAAATTCCAAAACAAACATAACTGATTTATTTTATGGTCTTATAAATTATTCAAATGTTATTCATCAGTAGATTCATAGGATTAATCAAGCCAACCCACTAAACACGCCTGGAATATATCTTGCGTATCCAAAGCAATCGTTTGATCCACACTATCCCCCAATATTCTTCATCAGTAATAGATAGTAGTATCAAATCAGATATTTAGAACAAATATTCAACTCCATGTCATTAATTGATTTATTTCTTAATATTTACTTCAGAAATCATAAAAAATCCACGCGGATATTGCCAAAACACCATGATTATTACAAAATATTACAACAAAATTGGTAATCCTTATCATTAATTTATAAAATATCAATATTAAGAGAGATTCATCATGAAAATCAAAGTACCCGCAATTTCTGCGGTAGCGACCCTTATTCTGACTGCCTGCGCTGGAGGAGGCGCATCCGAACCCAAAGTCCCCGTTGCCATTCCGACAGCGCAACCTATCGCCAATATCAAGCTGAGTGATGAGAGCAGTGCAATAAAGACCATAAACACCCTTTCCGGCAAAGGCGGCAGTCTGCATGAAGCGGAACTCGAAGTGAAAGCATCATGGGGCAGCTATACCGATAAACAATATGTCTATCAAACCCCTTCCGGCAACTATTACAACATCAGCTCATACTCTGATCCGATAGTTCCCTCATCTTTCAGCCCTTCCTACAATCTGCGTACCCGCCACGAAGGCCAGCCTTTGTCTGAGGGTGGAAAACTGTTTGTCTGTTGCAGCAATTCCGGACAATTCATCAATGCCCCCGCAACCAAACAGGACCACCTCAAATTCGGCGCATGGATAAGTTCAGACGGCACGGCAGACTTGTTTGTCGGCGGAAAACCCGTCGGAACGGCGAAACCGTCTTATTACACACCATCAGACAGTACAGTGGCAAAAGGCAAGACCACATACGAAGTTTGGGCAGTCCGCGTCCGCAACGGCAATATCGTTACCTCAACCTACGATCCGGGCAAATCCTCCGGGTCGTCTGAAAAAACCGCTCCCAAGCTTTCCCTGCTGACAGCCAATTTCAACACCAACAAACTCGGCGGCACGATTTTAGGCAATGCGGATTACGGTCCGGACGTTGTGATGAAAGATGTAGGCATCAACGGCGTTGATTTCTCAGGCACTGCCGAATCCGACGGTAAAAACGGTAAAGTCGAAGGAAAATTCTTCGGTCAGTTTAATGGCGGCCATCCAACAGAAGTCAGCATAGGCGGCAAAGTAACCTTCGATGCAGACAAATCGTTGGATACCGTATTCGGCGGTGTGGAAAATTCATCAGACCGCAATACAACAGATACGAGTTTGACACCTGTCAGCAAGTAACCGCACATCAGTCCCCCGATAAACCGATAATCAATATATTCAAGAGGCAAAAAATGTCCTTCCCCTTTAAACCCGTACTGCTGGCAGTTGTTGTCAGCCAAACTTTCCCTGCTTTCGCAGCCGATCCCGTACCGCAGGTCCGTCAGGATTTGAATGAAGTCAAAGTCATTGGTGGTCGTAAAGCCCAAAAACTTGGCGAAGAGAAAGTCCGCCGTCAGGCATTGGATAAACAAATGGTCTCCGATGAAAGCGACTTGGTACGCTACGATCCGGGCATCAGCGTCGTCGAAGGCGGACGCTCAGGTTCTAACGGTTTTACCATACGCGGTGTCGATAAAGACCGCGTTGCCATCAACGTGGACGGACTGGCACAAGCAGAAAGCAGGTCATCTGAAGCATTCCAAGAGTTGTTCGGTGCATACGGCAACTTCAATGCCAACCGCAACACTTCCGAACCCGAAAACTTTTCGGAAGTAACCCTTACCAAAGGCGCGGACTCGCTTAAATCCGGCAGCGGCGCATTGGGCGGTGCCGTCAACTATAAAACCAAATCTGCAAGCGACTACGTTTCCGAAGAAAAACCCTACCATTTAGGCATTAAAGGCGGCTATATCGGACGCAACAGCCAGAAATTCAGCAGCATTACCGCTGCAGGAACTTGGCTGGGTCTGGACGCATTGATGGTCTACACTCGTCGTTTCGGTAAAGAAACCAAAAACAACAGCGACGCTGCCGATACCGTCATCACCGACAACAAACAAAGCTGGAACCCGAATGCCGGCAGTACCAACTACGGCAGCCGCGGTATAGCGCGCAGCAAACCTGACCCTCAAAGTTGGGTGAATAAAAGTACCTTGTTCAAGCTAGGCTATAACTTCAATGATCAAAACCGTATAGGCTGGATTTACGAAGACTCTCGTACCGACCGCACAACGACTGAATTATCCAATATGTGGGCGGCAGACTGGAAAGGCGATGCACTGGGCGACACCCGTTCCCGTCAAGACATCTCCTACCGCAAACGCATCGGTTTTGAATACAAAAACCAACTTGACAAAGGTCCATGGGACAGTCTTAACCTGCGTTACGACCGTCAAACCATCGACATGAGCACCTGGAGCTGGGATTTGCCGACGGATTATAATCGCAGCGGTGTGAACAGCGACGTGTACCATATGTTTCGCAACATCCGTCAAAAAAATACCCAATTTGGTGCCGATGCTGAAAAACAAATCGACTTTTCCAAATTGGTATGGGCAATGCAATACGGATTGGGTGGTTCCCAAAACGACAACGACAATAGAGATCATAGCTATTGGGTACGCCTATACGACCCGAAATATCAAACGTCCAACAACCAAGAATTGACTATGCTGGTCGAAAGCTCCTCCAAAAACCGTTTTGCCTACTGGAACAACACATTCCAATTCGGCGACAGCAGCCAATACCGCCTCAATGCCGGGCTTCGCTACGACAACAGCAGCAGCAAAGCCAAAGACAATCCCAACTACACTCCTGCCATCCGCGGTCAAATTCCTTATCTCGGCAGCGAACGTAAACACAGCGGTTTCAGCTACGGCTTAGGATTAGACTGGAAATTCACGCCGCGTCTGAATCTTCTGGCGAAATACAGTACAGGTTTCCGCGCCCCGACTTCGGATGAAACCTGGCTCTTGTTCCCACATCCTGACTTCTACCTTAAAGCCAATCCTAACCTGAAGGCGGAAACCGCCAAAAACTTCGAGCTGGGACTTGCCGGCAGTGGCAAAGCCGGAAACTTTAAACTCTCCGGCTTCCAAACCCGCTACCGTAATTTTATCGAATTAACCTACATGGGCGTATCTTCCGATAATCCTAACAGCCCCAACTACGCTCCGATTTCCGACGGTACCGCCTTGGTCAGCTCGCCCGTTTGGCAAAACCAAAACCGCTCCTCAGCGTGGGCGAAAGGTTTGGAATTTAACGGCACATGGAACCTTGACAGCATCGGTTTGCCGCAAGGCACGCACGCAGGTGTTAATGTCAGCTACATCAAAGGCAAAGCCAAACAGACCAACGGACAAGAAACCCCGATTAACGCCCTTTCCCCGTGGTCTGCTGTTTACAATTTGGGCTACGATGCTCCCTCCAAACGCTGGGGTATCAATGCGTACCTGACACACACCGCAGCTAAAAAACCGTCTGACACCGTCCACAGCAGCGATGATTTGAACAACCCATGGCCATTTGCCAAGCACAGCAAAGCCTATACGCTTTTCGACCTGACAGGCTACGTCAACTTGGGCAAATACTTCACCCTGCGCGCCGGTGCGTACAACATCGGCAACAAAAAATACTACACTTGGGAATCGCTGCGCAGCATCCGCGAATTCGGCACAGTCAACCGCGTCGACAACAAAACCCATGCTGGTATAGAACGCTTCACCTCTCCGGGCAGAAGCTACAACTTCACGCTTGAAGCCAAGTTCTAAAAGCGTTTGAGGAGTAGGAAATTGTTGTGCTGTTTGCAATTTTCTGCGTCAGACAGATTTTGTTTTTTCTTACATGCTTTTTAAGCAGCTATCCAGTATGGTCAAGAACAGAGCAGTTTCTCCGTGTCTATCGATATTCTTGACAATGCCGAATAGCTGCTTTATCAGATCTTCAAGCAAAAGCCGAAAGTGTAAATAATGCTGTTGCTTTCTACAAAAAAGGTCGTCTGAAATTCAAAAACCATGAACTGCACCTCAAAAGTTGGATATTCCTCCAACTCGCAAGGTGCAGTTTTTTATGACTAAATATACATCATACTTCAAATACCAAGCCGTACTCTATTATTAGTACATACACAGACCAACAGAGACCTTTGCAAAAAAGCCCTTCCCCCGA
>NZ_KV794903.1:0-1642 GCF_001808875.1 Neisseria sp. HMSC064E01 | reverse complement strand
ATGTTGAATAACCAACAGACCAATCATGCCGAATTGATGAATCAGTTGTCCAAAATTGGCGATTCCGTTGAAAAATCGACGGTTTCAAATGAATTTACCCCGATGACCGCCGATTCAGCACCCTACACCCCGCAGGGTAGCAATACACCTCAACAAACACGATTCACCATAAATAGAGACGGTTCAATTACGACAACCATTATTCCGCGTCCAGATCTGAAACCAAATTCCACGCTCGCACCGACACGCAGCGAAATAATACCGACACCGAATAAAGGACAAAACACACCGACAACACCCAATAGTCCGAATACACCTACAACGCCAGATAGTCCGAATGCACCGACAACGCCGAACAGTCCGAATACGCCGAATCAGCCGAACAGTCCGACAGGGCAGCAAAATCAAAATCAAGAGAATCAGCAGCAGAATTTTTGTCAGCAAAACCCGAATGCTGCGCAATGTATGCCGGGGGGCGATGCGAGCTATGAAGACATCGTCTTGCCTGAAAACACAATAGATTTAGATTTTAGACCTGAAAACGTTTTCCAAACCGAAGGCGTTTGCCCGCAACCGAAAAGCGTGGATTTGGGCGCATTTGGGCAAGTCGAATTCAGCTATCAGCCGCTTTGCGACTTTGCCGCAAAATTGAGACCCGTTTTAATCATGATGACCATTCTTACCTGTGCATGGTTCGTATATGGCGCATTGGAGGAGCTATGAACTGGGGCAGTTTGATAACAGCCGTATTAATGTCCGTGGCGGGCAGAATATTGACCGCCATAGGACTTTCTTTCGTGACAGTGGCGGGCTTTCGCCAGTTGCAATCTTACTTCATCCAACAGGTTCAAAACCATATTGGCGGTTTCCCTGAAGACGCATTGCAAATCGTCTATATCATGGGTTTCGGCGTCATGTTGAATTGGATATTTGGCGCATTCACATTTATAGCAACGATAAAGGGCTTTAAGAAACTGTCCACTATCGTCAAAAGCGAGGGATAAAAAATGCTTTACCTATATACAGGCGTTCCCGGTGCGGGAAAAACATTGTATGCGGTTTCCAATCTTGTCAAACGCAAGGACTTTAAAGACCGTCCCATCTTCGTGGACGGAATCAAAGACCTAGACCACGACAAAATAAACTACTTCGATATACCAGAAGGCGAAAGCATTCAGACATGGCCGAAGTGGGCGCCACCGGGTGCGATTATCGTCGTTGACGAATGCCAACGCATATTCCGCCCACGTCCAAGCGGTTCGAAAGTACCCGACTACGTCGCCGAACTTGAAACACACCGACACCGTGGTCTTGATTTCATACTGATAACCCAACATCCGCGCCTGATAGACGTCCATCTGCGTGGACTGATAGAACATCACACGCATTTAGGGAAGACCAATCTAGGGCTACGTCGTAAGCTCGAATGGACGACAGGCGGCGCAAAAGACCCTGAAAGCAGGGCAAACATCAGGGAAGCCCTAATCAGCGTGTACAGGCTTGATAAAAGCGTGTATGGGCTGTATAAGTCTGCCGAAGTACACACCAAAATCAGGACGAAAAAAAGCAAACTTTTAATGCTGTTCCCGCTCGCCCTATGCCTTGTCGGTTATGGCGTTTGGTCGTTTACTGGATTTTGGGG
>NZ_KV794902.1:0-204 GCF_001808875.1 Neisseria sp. HMSC064E01 | reverse complement strand
GTTTTAGAGTTTCAGACGACCTTTTGCCTTTGCTTCAATCCAATGTTTTTATTTCTTGGCTCTAAAGCCCAACAGATGTTGCGTGGTGGCAAGCCATGCGCCGAAGACACCTAAGGCGATGACGAAGCCGAATACCAGCGAAACTTCGCTGAAATGGAAGAAACGCCAGCCGATATTGAGTCCGTAGGGTTTGAAGATGGCATC
>NZ_KV794901.1:0-632 GCF_001808875.1 Neisseria sp. HMSC064E01 | reverse complement strand
AATACCAGTGCATCCTATTATTTCAATATCACTTCTTTTGCCGCCTACTTTGCAAACGATCCAGATATATCAAGAGGCACTCTGCTTTTTAATCTGCCACTAGAAATTTTGTCTTCTCCTCAAGATTTGGCAAAGCTGGATGAATTTGTCGGCAAAATTTCAGAGAAGCTGGATGTTTTCCACGGTTATATCGGGCTGGCGGCGATTCCACCGCATAATTATCACGACGGTGCGCCGTATGAATACGGGGTTTGCCGCGAGAATTTAGGACTGATTCCGGTCACGACCGATTATTTGGCAGATTTCTATGACTACAATATCCGCAGTATCAGTTGGTACACGCTGGTCGGTAGGGAACTTTACGGACAGCTACCGGCAGGCAGGATAGAGCCTGTTTTGGCAAATCATCCCAATATTACTCTGCGCGACATCGCCGGCATCAAAGTTTTCAAAATCGGCAGCCTGCCCGAAACAGGGGATATCCGCGAAGATCTACCCTTGGACTACATTGCGCTAAACCGCGCTTTAGAACCGATACGCGAAAAATATCCGCGTGAAAACATGGGCGGCATTACCCGCGAACAGATGTATTATTGGTCGAGAAGATGGGACGGCTGGGAAGTGGAAGAAAA
>NZ_KV794900.1:19933-27734 GCF_001808875.1 Neisseria sp. HMSC064E01 | reverse complement strand
TTGCTATGATACGAGAGTTCCGATATACAAGGGTATGGATAATTTCAGACGACCTTTGGTGAAATAAATTTGAATGGGGATGGAATTATATCGTATGTACTTCACTCATTTGCGAAAACCGCCTGAAGTTTGGACACTTCAGGCGGTTTGGTAATTGAATGATGCGGAAATTAGAATTTCACGCGGACACCGGCAGATACTTCGTGAGAATGCACTTTTAAGCCGTCGAATTTGCCCAAGTGGTTGTAGCGGTAGCCGGCGTCCAAAGCGACGTTTTCAGTAATGTCATAGCCTACGCCTGCCAATACGCCTACGCCGGTTTTAGTTTTGCGGATCGATTCAGTCTCATGAAAATTCACACTGCGGTAATCGTCGTCATAAGAAAAGCGGTTGATGCCTACGCGTGCGCCGACATAAGGTTTAACTGGGGAATTTAAGTCGAAATCATAAATGGCGGAAACGCCGACGCTTTGGAGTTTGATTTTTGAGTCGAGTGTGTAAGACCGACCCTGTTCATGGTCTTTCAATGTTTTATAGTGGGTGTAATCGGCAGCGACACGGAAATCGCCGAAATCATATCCGGCAGACAGACGCGGGCTGAAGCCTTTGGCACTAGTTTTGCCACCTTCGTCATTGGTTTTAAGGGTTGAGTGGCCAAGATCGCCTTGAATGTAGAAACCATGGCTGTCATCTGCCAGCGCAACGGTTGAGATGGAGAGGGCAATCAGGGTAGTCAGAATTTTTTTCATGTTTGTTTCCTTGCAACGGAATAAGGGGTATTACCGCCGAATATTTATTCAAGACCAACGGTTATCCCAATTGTATTTTATTATGATAAAACAAACAAGATAAAAACTGTCTGTCATGGTTTTCGTTAGCAGCCTGCGGATGTTACGGTTTGGTGTATTAAGGTCGTCTGAAAAAATCTAATCCTATAAAAAGCATTGCAATAAATTGTTTAAAAACAACCGTCCATGCTCAGTCGGGCGGAATACGGTCGGGTCGGTTTCCAGCAGACCTTTTTGTCTAGCCGTTTCGATTTGTGCCATGATTTTGGCGGCGGGTACGCCCGTGCGCTCCTGCAACATCGCGGCGGGTACGCCGTCGGTCAGGCGCAGGGCGTTCATCATGAATTCGAACGGCAAATCATCGGCGGCGACGGTTTTGCGTTCGACGGCTTCACTCGGTTGGCTTTGCATTAAGGCGAGGTAGTCGTTGGGATGGCGGCGGCGGACGGTACGCTCGATGCGGTCGGGGTAGGAGATTTTGCCGTGCGCGCCCGCGCCTATGCCCAAATAATCGCCGAATTGCCAGTAGTTTAAATTGTGGCGGCACTGCATGGCGGGTTTCGCAAAAGCCGATGTTTCGTAGTGGATAAAGCCAGCGCCCTCCAGCGCGCCGTGTACCGCGTCTTCGATGTCGAGGGCGGCTTCGTCTTGCGGCAAACCTTTCGGCGGCGTGTGGCCGAACGGCGTGTTCGGCTCCATCGTCAGATGATACGCGCTGATGTGTGTCGCACCCGTAGCGATGGCGGTTTGCACGTCGTCTAATGCCGTCTGAACGGTCTGGTTCGGCAGGGCATACATCAAGTCGATATTGACTTTATCAAATAATTTCAATGCAGTATCGATGGCGGTTAAGGCTTCTTTGCCATTGTGGACGCGTCCTAGCCGCATCAGCATATCGTCGTTGAAACTTTGTACGCCAATAGAAAGCCGCGTAATGCCTGCGTCTTTAAATCCTTGAAACTTCTCGATTTCAAACGTACCTGGATTGGCTTCCAACGTAATTTCCGCTTCCGGCTGCAAGCGCAACAGTGAACGCACGCCGCTCAATAAACGGTCAATCGATTCCGCCTGAAACAGGCTGGGCGTACCGCCACCGAAAAATATCGTTTCCACCGGTCTGCCCCAAATATTCGGCAATTCAAGCTGCAAGTCGGTCAGCAGCGCGTCGATGTAGGCGGCTTCGGGCAATCCGTTTTTCAGACTGTGGGAATTGAAGTCGCAATACGGGCATTTTTTGATGCACCACGGGATGTGGATATAGAGCGACAGGGGCGGCAGGGCGGTGAGATGTCCGGCTTGGGAGAATGTGATTTGGGTCATGGTGTATTTTGGGATTGAGGTCGTCTGAAATTTTTTTCAGACGGCATCTGTGGTATTAAGTTTCGTGTCAGATGGTTTTATTTGCCCGCTGCAAGGACACACCATATTGTTTCGATACTTTTTTAAAATCGGCTGTGTCCTGTTGCGGGATGATGATAAAAGTGTAATAGTCGCTTCCCGTGTCTGCACTATAAAGTACTGCACCGGCGGCTTCAAATAAGGGATATACGGCCCTTGCCAGCTGATCGGGCAGATCGTCTTCAAGCTGCTGTTCAGTCCAATTCAGGTTGACATTAAAACGTTGCGCCATTTCTGCGATGTAGTCAATAAAACCTTCCCCGTCTTTCCAATCAACGGAAAACAGATGTGCGTAGTCTTCGAGGTTATTGTGTAGGATGAAGCCTTCGGTTAAGAGGTTTTTGAATACGGCGGTTTCGTTATTTTCTTCCTGCGTATTATTTTCCCCGTCTTCATCTTCCCCTCTTAAGTCTCGATGGATATTTTCGATAATGATGCCAACGGTTTCCGGCCGATCGCGGTAAATGACATCCAGCCAATGCCGGAAAAGTGTTTCATGATTTTTAAATGGGCGGAACAATGTGTAAATAAACAAACAGATAAAATATAAAGGGAACATCAGCCAAATCAATAAACGCAGCAAAATGACAATGATGGGCAGAAAAGGCTTTGAGACAAACAATAAAGTTTTAGAAATAAACAGTAACAAAATTAATGATAAAGTTACTATATACGACAATATCAAACGGATGGTTTTCATCAGCAGAATAAAGGGCAGCAAGAGCAGTTTCAAAAGTTGATGGCGGGCATGGGCCATAAATTCGGTTTTATTTCGGCACAAGGACAATCTCAGGTCGTCTGAAATTTTTTCAGACGACCTGTTGTCTTTATGTCGTTAAAGCCTTTTGCGAATCCAAGACGAAAGTTTGGGAGCGCCGAACAGCAGGAAAATGCCGATAAGGAATTGCACGGTGCTGGCGAATATACCGGCTTGGTTTTGCGGACCGAGATTTACCCAAACGGATGTGTGTGCGTCGGTGAGGGTGGATTGTGTAAAACGATAGATAGAGAACAAGTAAATCAGGTTGGGTATGGCTTGGGAAAGAGTGTATACGCCGATCAAGACAATACCGGTCGTCATCCATGGAGCAGGGTGTTTGGGGGTTTCTTGTGCGGTTTGCAGGTGTTGGGGCAGCAGGCGGTTGGCAATAGTGGCAGGGAAACACCATACAAGCAGCCATGCGGCCAAATAAAAGCCGTAGATGGATAGCGGCAACAGGAGTTGTGCGCTGTTATATTCGCTTCCAGACTGGGCGAATATGGTAACGATGCTGCTGAGCGTTTGTACGATACCGATTAAAACGATCAAACGGATGGCGGCAATCAGGATTTGCTTGGGGGACATGTGTTTCCTTTATGATGTGGTGTGTTTAGGTCGTCTGAAAAAGCGTTTCGGGGTTTCAGACGACCTATTATCGATTTATAAAGCTTCGATTTTTTTCAACAATTCCCGCAAAGCCTGTCCCCTGTGGCTTTCGGCGTTTTTGATTTCGGGGTCAAGCTCAGCGGCGGTGCAGTTGTGTTCGGGCAGGTAGAAATGCGGGTCGTAGCCGAAGCCGTTGGTGCCTGCGGCTTCTGCCTGCCATTGTCCGCGCCAGATGCCTTCGGCGATGATGGGTTGCGGGTCGTTTTCGTGGCGGACGGGAACGCAGGCATCATAACAGCTTTTATCGGAGAGGTCGTCTGAAATTTTCAGACGACCTTTCAGGTATTGCCCGTCAGAATTTGCCTGTAAACCCGACGGTAACCGCCCGTCCCGGTGCGGGGATGGGGACGTTGGACATCGGGTCAAGATAATAGCGGTTGGTCAGGTTGCTGACGCTGAAGTTCATGCTCAGGTTTTTGCCGAAGTTGTAGCGTCCGTAAGCGTCCAATACCAAGGCGGAACGCCAGTGGTAGGGTCTGCCCGATGCCTGCATAATCCGCGCCAAGCCCTGACGCGCCAGTTCGTCCTGTTGGTCGGTATCGACGGTGCTGTGGTAGATGCCGCGCATGCCCAGTTCCAGCCTGTTGTTGAAGCGGCGGGTGCCGACATCGAGGTTGAGCGAGTATTTCGGCTGCATGGTTTGATAGAAACGGGTGGCGCCGAAACCGCCGTCGATACATTCGGGGATGCGGTTGTTATAGACGTCGTAGTTGAAGGCGGTCGATTTGTCGCAGGTGCGCTGCTTTAAGCGGTAGTTCGCGCCGAATGAGGCAAACCATTTGCCGCTGTCAATACGGCTTTGCAGCTCGATGCCGCTGGTTTGTTTCTTGTCGTATTGGGTCAGGTTTTTGTTTTCGGTAATATCGATGGCGTTTTTGATGGTGTTGCTGTAGTAGGTCAGGCGGATATTGCCGTGTTTCAGCCGTTGCCAGTAGGGCGCGAAATTGAAGGAATAGCCTGCTTCCCAGTTGGTGCTGCGTTCGGGCTTCAGGTTGAATTCGGTATTGTAGGCTTCCAGCAGGTTGACGTTGGTGGTGGTTGCTTCGTAAATGCTGGGGAAGCGGGTTGCCTGCGCGAAACGGGCGAACAGGCGGCTGTTGTCAGTCAAATCGTAGCTGACGGCGATGACGGGCGACCATGCGCTGGCTTTCAGGTGTTTGGGCATGGGCCATACTTCGTCTTCGTTGGCGGGTTTTTTATAGAGGCGGTGGCCGCCGGTACTGCCCATCGTAGTCGCCCGCTCTTTTTTTTGCAGATAGGGTGTTTTAACATCATCTATTGCAGCATTGGTTAAATATTTGAAATAGCTGCCTTGCAATCCCTGCGGATTGTTTACTTTTTCGTCAAATTGCCCTTGCGTGAAAACCGGCCCTTGATATTTGCCGTCAATATAGGGCGTATAGACTTCTTTCTGTCGGTAAACGGCTTCGTCGTGGTTGAAGGACGGGTTATCTACCTGTGGATTGTCGCCGTTTGCGTTGGCATAGATGACTTCGCCGGTCTGCCTTTCTCCGTTAATCGAATATCCTTTATCGTTATAGTCATAACCGTATTTGTGGCGGAATTCGTTTATCAGGCGATTTGACTCGTCAACATCTTCGGTTCTCAGGATTTTCCGTACATCGTCCGCTTCTTCTTTATTGGCAATCAGTTCGTAATAGGGGATATAGCTGCCGAGTATATATCCGTCCGAGCTTTTCCCTCCTTGCAAATCGACGGAATAAAACGGATCTTTCCTTGCCCGCCTTGCTTTTGCCAAGGCATCGTCGTAAGCCCAGAATTTGTCGTAGCGTATACCTGCCTGAATGTTCAGGCGGTCGGTTGCCTGCCAGTCGAAGGCGACCCCCGCGCCCCATTCGTGGCGGCGGCCGGCCCTCGGACCGGCAACGGCTGTGGCGGCTGTGGCGGAGCCGATGATGTCGAAGATATCTTTGTCGTTGTTGGTGATTCGGTTGGATTCGTCCAGTTTTTCATATTGGACGTTGGCGGAGAGGGTCATGGCGAGCTTGTCGGTCAGGCGCATGCGGTTGCTGATGTCGGCGCCGGTACGGGTGGCGCGGGTGCGCTGTTCCACGCCTGATTTGACGCGGTATGCACCGGGTACAGGAGGCGGATCTTTCGGCTCTTCGGCAGGAACCAACCCTTCAGCAACCAGCTCGCGGCAGCCTATGCCTTCGCTGATGTGCCTGCCGATAAATTCGTTGGGAATTTTATTGTGGACAAAGCAGTTGGCCCACTTGTCGTATTCCTGATCGCCGTAGGTAACGGCCAAATCCGGCCCGCCGCTTTGATGTCGGGAACTGGTTGTTTGGGTGCGCCAGATATTGGCCTGCAAGTCTATCCAGCGGCTACCTTCGGGCTTCCATTCGTAGCCGATTTTATGGCTTTTGGTGTCAATGGTGGAATTGAGCGTTTGCGCAGGTATGACCAGCGGTGGCCTGCCGGTGAAGTTGAACTCGTTGCTGAAGCCCAGCAGTATGGCGTTGTAAAAGGGGTTGTTTTCGCCGAAACGGACGCGGGTGCGCATATGGCCGAGGCTGATTTTCTGATTGTTGGGCAGATACCAGTTGTTTTTCAGCAGTAGGCTTTTGCTTGCCACATTGCTATTGAACACTTCTTCGCCGGGGCGGTAGAGCTTCGCCATGTTCGGTATCATGGTCGCGCCCGTATTGCCGAAATCCGCATTGTCGGGGTCGTATTCCGGATTATTCAGATAACCGTCTGCCCCGCGTTTGCCGCTGAAGTAATTGCCTTTTTTGCGGTCGCTGTAAGCAATCAGGCCGTCTGAAATATCGGTTTTAAACGCCGCCGAAACCATGCCCGAACGGTCGTCTTTGAAATTGCCGATTTTGCTGCTGCGGCTGCGCGGCGGGTTTTTCTCTTGGAAATCGAGTGCCTGATAAGGTTCCAACGTTCCGGCGACTGCGCCCGCCGCCCCGTCTGCCGTCGGCCTGCTCGGAATGGTGCGGTAGTCTTCCACACCGAGGTATTGCAAATTGTCAACGCGGGGCTTGGCCGTATTGCCCGAAAAACTGCCTTTTATCTGAATACCCCATTTTTTCCCTTCGGGAACAATGTCTTCCGGCTCAATAGTTTGAATGGCGACCGAACCGCCTACTCCCGATTTGACACCTCGGGTCATCGACGGCCCTTTTTCTACCGCAATACTGCGGAACAGGGCGGGATCGACATAGTTTCTGTCGGCAACGCCGTAATTGTTCATCCATACGTCGACGGTCTGCTCCGTTCCGTCAATGGTAACGGGGATACGGCCTTTTCCGGCGATGCCGCGTATGCTGGGTGTAATCGCGCTGCCCGCATTGCGCGTATTCATGTTGTACACGCCGTTGAGCCCCTTGAGGATGTCGCCGGCGGCATCGGGGCGGTAGCGTTCGAGGTATTCTTTGCCGAGATAGGCGTTGGAGACGTTTTTGCTGTATTGCTGCGCTTCACCTTTCTGGTCTTTGGTCAGGCGTTTGCCGCGGACTTCGATAGTGTCGAGGACGGCGGTTTCGGGCGTAACCGCATCTGCTGCCCACAGGTGCGGGCTGTGCCACAAAATACTGAGGCAGGCGACGATGGTTTTGAAGGGGTAGTTTCTCATGTGATGACTCCTTGTATTGTCTTTATAACAGGCGCTCCGTCGGGTGCGGACGGTAATCAATACTTCAAGGAGTGGTTTGTAGAATGTGTTTTATGTTTTTATGATGGGGAATGTTGAGTAAGGATAATTGCTGTTTTTTTGAATATTATAGTGGATTAACTTTAAACCAGTACGGCGCTGCCTCGCCTTGCCGTACTATCTGTACTGTCTGCGGCTTCGTTGCCTTGTCCTGATTTAAATTTAATCCACTATATAAGCTTTTGAAAAAAAATTATATGTTTTGTTCCTTTTGTGGCGTGTTTTACGGATAAACGGGATGGAAAACGTCGTCTGAAAACGGCACGGCGGGTTTTCAGACGACGTTTTTGTTGTTCAGAGGGCTTCGATTTTTTTCAACAATTCCCGCAAAGCCTGTCCCCTGTGGCTTTCGGCGTTTTTGATTTCGGGGTCAAGCTCAGCGGCGGTGCAGTTGTGTTCGGGCAGGTAGAAATGCGGGTCGTAGCCGAAGCCGTAGGTTCCTGCGGCTTCTGTCTGCCATTGTCCGCGCCAGATACCTTCGGCGATGATGGGTTGCGGGTCGTTTTC
>NZ_KV794900.1:0-19833 GCF_001808875.1 Neisseria sp. HMSC064E01 | reverse complement strand
TGATGGGTTGCGGGTCGTTTTCGTGGCGGACGAGGATGAGGACGCAGACGTAGTAGCAGCTTTTATCGGCTTTGTCGGCGAGGTCGTCTGAAAGGCGCTTGTTGTTGGCGGCATCGGATTTGGGATTTGCTCCGGCATAGCGGGAGGAAAGGACGCCGGGTGCGCCGTTTAACGCGGCGGCGCAGATGCCGGAGTCGTCGGCGAGCGCGGGCAGACCGCTGTGTTTGGCGGCGTGGCGGGCTTTGGCGAGCGCGTTTTCAACGAAGGTGTGGTACGGCTCGGGGCATTCTGGCGTGTCGAACTGGGATTGCGGCAGGACTTCTATGTTCAAATCTGCGAAAAGGCATGAAAATTCTTTGAGTTTGCCTGCGTTGCCGCTGGCGAGGACGATTTTTTCGAACATGGGTTTTCCTTAATGGGATTCGGTTTGTTGCGAGCGCATGATTTGGGCTCGGGCTTTATGGCGGATATAAAGGGCGAGGCTGCCGATTTGGGCGAAGACAGCGCCGAATGCGAACAGGAAGGCGGCAACGGCGAATTGTTTGCTTTGGATGGAAAGCAGGTAGCCGCCGAGCATGATGAGTCCGATGAAGATTAGGGTGAAAAGGGCGGTCAGCAGGAGGTAGGTTTTTTGTCGGTTCATGATTGGGGACGTTTTTGATAAAGGGCGGATGCGTGGTTTGGGTTGTCCGTTTGTTGTTAGATAGGGATGGCGTTGGTTTGGGAATGGGGAGAAGGGTTTGTGGGTTGATGAGGTCGTCTGAAAACTGGGAAATCGGGTTTCAGACGACCTTTTGCGTTTATACGAGCTGTTCGCCCCAGTGGAGTTTTTGGCGCAGGGTTCGGAAGTATTGGTAGTCGGTGGGATGGAGGATGCGCAGGGGGTTGTGGTAGCGGCGGATGATGATGCGGTCGAGGTTTTGTACGTCGATGAAGGATTGTCCGTCGAAATGGACGCGGGCGTCGCCGCTTTGGGTAACGAGGATTTCGATTTCGGAGGTGTCGGGGATGGCGATGGGGCGGTTGGTCATGGATTGGGGGCAGATGGGCACGAGGGTGAAGGCGTGCAAGCCTGCCTGCATGATGGGGCCGCCGGCGGCAAGGGAGTAGGCGGTGGAGCCGGTGGGGGTGGAGACGATGAGGCCGTCGGAGCGTTGGGTATAGACGAATTCTTGGTTGATGAAGACTTCGAACTCTATCATTTGTCCGGCACCGCCGCGCGAGAGGACGGCGTCGTTGAGGGCGAGGGCGCGGTGGAAGGTTTGTCCGTCGCGGACGAGGGTGGCTTCGATGAGGATGCGCTCTTCGGGCAGGTATTTGCCTTCGAGGACGGGCAGCAGCTCTTCGGTCATGTTTTCGCGGGGGATTTGGGTGAGGAAGCCTAAATGCCCTTGGTTGATGCCGATAACGGGTACGGCGCGGGGAGCGATTTCGCGGGCGACGGAGAGGAATGTGCCGTCGCCGCCGAGGACGATGACGAGGTCGCAGTGTTTGCCCAAGTCGGATTTGCTGACGATGTGGCAGCCGACGGTGTCTTGAACATAGATGCAGCGTTCTTCTATGCCGATTTCGTCCAGATAGACGGTGAGGCCGTGTCCCTGCAGGAATTGGATGAGGGTGTGGGCGGTGTTTTGGATTTCGGGGGTATTGGGGCGGGTTACGATACCGATGTTGTGAAACGGGCTGTTCATAGGCATGGGGTCGTCTGAAAATTAGTCTATCCAGATGTCGCGTTCGAGCCGGTCGAGGCGTTCGTTGAGACGGGCGACGTCGTCACGCAGTTTGTCTACTTCTTCCATCCAGGCGGACAGAGTGGCGGCGTCGATAACGGGGGATTCGGGTTCGCGGGAAAAGTCGCTGATTTGCTCGGCTATGCTTTGTCCGATTTTTTTGACGGTTTGCCCGATGTTTGCGGCGCGTTCGCTTATGCTGCCTGCGAGTGAGTCGCCGAAGATGCGGGCGAGGTCGTCTGAAGCGTAGTAGCGCAGGCTGCCGAGTATGGGCAGTACAGTCATACCGAGCATGAGGTCGCCTTCGAGGCTGATGTCGCCGACGCCGGGTTCTTGTCCGGTGAGGATTTTGCGGATGGCGCTTTGGTGGAAGGTGATGAGGGTGTCGGCGGGTTGGTCGGCGGTTTCGAGGAAGCCGTCGTGATTGATGCGTCCGGTCAGTCCGAATCCGGCGAGGTTGAGGCTCAGGGTTTTGCCTGACAGGCGGGACAGGTCTTGTTGATGTTCCGGATTTTGCTGTATCAGGTGGTTGATAACGGGAAATAGGGCGGACATAGGGTGTTCTCGATACTTTCGGGCTTGGGGTTGTATAGTGTGTAAACTTGATTTGTGCGGCGATGCTTCGCCTTATCCTGATTTTGTTGACTCACTATGTTAAGTAAGACTGTGTTTTTTGGTTTTGGTTTTGCCGCTGCCGAAAGGTCGTCTGAAACGGTCGCGGAGCCGTAATTTTACAGGCTTAAGCCGTCGGCGGAAACGGTATTTACAATTTTGCCGCAGCCTGTGTCGTCGGGCGCGAAATCGGGCGGCGGAAGTCCGAGTTTGGCGGCTTCGGCGGTGTAGAAATCGCGGCGGGTCGGGTGGCGATGTTCGACGATGTTGCGGATGCGTCTGCCGTTTGGATGGAGGGTCGTCTGAAACAGGGTTTCGACGGCGATGTCGCGGTGGACGATATTGACAGGCTGGTTGCCGCCCGGAATGTTTTGTTTTTGAACGAGGCGGCTGACGGGATGGCGTTCGGCGCAATAAAGCCCGCCCAGCCGCAGGATGTCGATGTTCGGAACGCCGCTGTCGAGCAGGTATTGCTCGGCGGCGAAGATTTGGCGGGCGGACTCGGTTTGCGGGTCGGGTGTGGCAGTTTCGTCGCATTCCCGCGCTTTATCGCCGTAAACGCTGGTGCTGCTCGTGAAAATCAGGTGTTGCACGTTGCACGCCCGGGCAAGTTCTGCCCATTGTTTGACGGTATCGGCGTAATGCGTCAGCGAGGATGGCGGCAAAAGACAGAACCAAACGGGTTTGTCGGCGTGGTGCCGCCAAAAGCTTGTATCGCGGGCAAGGTTCGCGCTTTGAAACACATTGTCTTGATTGAGGTCGAGAGTGTCGAGGCGTATGGGCAGATTGATATCGTCCGAAGTCAGGCTGCGCTTGATGGCGGCAACGCGGCTGCCGTGTTCGTAGAGTTTCTGCGCCAAAGGGCGGCCGAGATAGCCCAAGCCTAAGATAGATGCGTTGGGGGAGGCGGAAGGAGGGGTATGTATCATGTTTATAGATGAATGCCGTCTGGAAATAGGCTCAGACGGCATGGAAATTATGACTGCGCACCGCCTATTTTCCGGTCGTATTCCTCGCGGTGTTCCAGCAAGAGGTAGGGACGCAGAAGGCTTAAGGTACGGCGGATGCCGCGTGCTTTGGAGTCTTCGGTCAGCTTGGTGCGCCCGCGCAGGGAGCTGTCGAAGTCGAACCAGTATTTCGTGACCATCCACATATTGACGGCGAGATCGTTCATGGCGGTTTGGTCGGCTTGGATGATATTCAGGCCGTTGAGCTGGGTGAGCAGGTTGACCAAGAGCGGGGAGACTTTGGCTTGGGTGAAGGTGTTGTGTTCGCCCAATAATTCGGCACTGCGCGCAAGCAGGGTGTTCACGTCGCTAAACAGGAAGCGGTATTCCCACATGACGTCGTAAATGCCCGCCATATAGTTGATGGAGTCTTCCACATCGGACGGCAACACGGCTTCATTCAGGTATGCCAGCAGGGCTTCGCTGTAACGTTTGAACAGTTGGACAATGATTTCGTCTTTGTTGCGGAAGTGGTAATAAAGATTGCCCGGACTGATGCCCAAATGCGCCGCGATATGGTTGGTACTGATGTTGCGCTCGCCTTCCTCGTTGAAGAGCGCAAGGCTGGCGTCAATGATGCGGGTGTAAGTATTGGTTTTTGCAATGCGGGTCACGGGCATACTCCTTGGATTTATAGGCTGAACGAAGCGGGCAGCCAATTGGGTTCGGCGTGTAATTCTACCTGAAATCGAGTAAATACTGTATTGCAGACGTGTTGCGCCAGCTTCCAAACGTCGTCTGAAGAGGCATTGTTTTTGTTCACCAAAACCAAAGCCTGCCGGTCGTGTACCGCCGCGCCGCCAATTTGGAAGCCTTTCAGACGACATTGGTCGATCAGCCAGCCGGCGGCGAGTTTGACCGAACCGTCGGGCTGCGGATAGCGCGGCATATCGGGATGCTGCTGCAACAGGGAAGCGGCTTTTTCCGCGCTGACGACGGGGTTTTTAAAGAAACTGCCGACATTACCAAGTACGTTAGGATTGGGCAGTTTACTGTTGCGGATTGCACACACTGCATCGGAAACGTCTTTCGCCGTCGGCGCCCTGCCCGCGCTCAGTTCGGCAACCGCGGCTGCCAAATCGCCGTAACCCAAGTTCGGCTCCAAACGCTCTTTCAGGGCGAATACGACCGAAACAATCACATAACGCCCTTTGCCTTCGTGCTTGAACAGGCTTTCGCGGTAGGCGAAGCGGCAGTCGGCATTGGAAAGCTCGACAAAGGCTTCCGTATCCAAATCGAAGCAGCGCACGCTGTGAATCACGTCTTTCGCTTCCACGCCGTATGCGCCGATGTTCTGCACGGGCGACGCGCCGACCGTACCCGGAATCAGACTCAGGTTTTCCAGACCGTTCAAGCCCAGCGCGACGGTGTGCAGGACAAAATCGTGCCAGATTTCGCCCGCTTGCGCTTCGATGTAAACGAGGCCGTCTGAACGCGCAATCTCGCGTATGCCTTTGTTTTCCATATGTACGACCAGTCCGGCGTAATCCTGCATCAAAAGGATATTGCTGCCGCCGCCGAGCCATAAAACGGTATTGCGGTCGAACTCGGGCAGTCGGACGATGTCGCGCAACTCGTCGGCGTGTTCGAGCGCGATAAAGGCTTGGGCTTTGGCGCGAAGACCGAAAGTGTTGTAGGGGGTGAGGTCGGTTTGGTATTGGATGGGTTGCATGGGTTTAAACTTTAAAATGGGTATTGTCAGTGGCGGGCTTCAGCCCATTGTTTCGATATTTTAATCGGCGGAGTTTTCAGACGACCTTATGCGATCTGACCATCTCCCTGCTGCACAATTCCAAGCACCACACCAAGGCGATGGCTGCGATGGTGAGCGAGGCAATCAATGCCGTCCAGAAGCCGTAAATGCCCATATCGAAACGGTAGGCGAGCAGGTAGCCCGGCAACAGGCCGCAGCCCCAGAAGGCGGCGGCGTGGATGAACATCGGCACCTTGGTCACTTTATAGCCGCGCAGGGCGTAGGACGCGATACATTGGGTGAAGTCTGCCGGTTGGAACAAGCCGGCGAACAGTAAGACGGTGGCGGCGATGCTTAAAACCGCCGGATCATTGTTGTACATGCTTGCCAGCGGAGAACGGAATAATACCAAGGAAAGCACGGTAATCACGGCGAGCACCCAGCCCGACACCAGCGACACGCCAGAAATGTAACGCGCCCGCGAAAATTCGCGCCGTCCTAATGAAAAGCCGATGCGCACCGTCCCTGCCGAGCCGACGCTTTGCGGAATCATATAGAGAATCCCCGACAAACTGATGCCGACTTGCTGCGCCGCCACATAATCCTCGCCGAAAGGCGCAATCAAAAACACGATAAACGAAAACGCGCTGGCTTCCAAAAAATAAGACAGCCCGATGGGTGCGCCGATTTTCCAAATTTGTTTGAACACCGCCAAATCCGGTTTGCCGAATTTTGCCGTCAGTCCGAACGGACGGAAGAATTTTTCCTTGGCGATATAAATCCACAACGCCAGCGCGCTGAACCAAAACACTGCCATCGTCGCCAGTCCGCAGCCTGCGCCACCCAAAGCGGGCATACCGAATTTGCCGTAAACGAAAATATAGTTCAGCGGCACGTTCAACACAAACGCCGCGAAGCTGACCAGCATAATCAGGCGCGGGCGGTTCAGGCTGGAAGCGTAGGCGTGTAAGGCGCGGTGTACCATTGCCGCGGGCATCGCCAGGCTGGTGAACAGCATATACTGCGCCATCGTGCCTTCCACATAATCGCTCAAGGTCAGCCAGTTGCGGAACGGCGTAATCGCCGCCCACATCAATACCATGCCGAAAATCCCCAAAAACAGCCCGAACCAAATCCCCTGCCGCCCCGTTTCGCCCACTTCGTCGGTTTTACCCGCGCCGTGAAGCTGGGCAATCATCGGGTTCAGCGCCGCCATAATGCCCATAAAGGTAATATAAACCGTGGCAAACGCGCTGCTGCCCAAAGCCACCGCCGCCAAGTCCTTCTTGCTCGCACCGCCCGCCATCACGGTATCGACAAAACCGATGCCCACCTGCGCGACCTGCGCCAACAGCATGGGCAGGGCAAGGGCGGTCAACAGGCGGATTTCTTTCAGGAAGACGGAAAAGGAAAAGCGGTTGAGGTCGAGCAGCATAAGTGTTTGTAGGACTTTAAAAAAGCGGAAATAAAGAAACAGGTCGTCTGAAAACAGACGGCCTGTTCCGTATGGGCATGGGATGCGACATTATAGTGGAAACGGAGGGCGATTGACAGCTTGGTCAGGCAGCTTTTCAGACGACCTCTTGCGCATCAAAGCAAAGGCTGCTGCCGCACGATGGCGCGGATGACGGCGCGGTTGGGGTGCAGGGCAGTGCGCAGGCGTTGGGACAGCGGCTGGGGCATGCCGAGGATGTCGGCGGCAATGGCGGCGGCGCAGACGGGGGCGGTGGCGAGGCCGCGCGTGCCGTGTGCGGTGTTGATGTAGGCGTTCGGCAGGTAGGGACAGGGGATGTTGTCGAGGCGGTAGTTTTTGTCCAACGCGAGTTTGGCGTAGGCGGTCTGTATGGCGGCGATGTCACCGAGTGCGCCGACGACGGGCAGGTGGTCAGGGCTGTCGCAGCGCAGGGCGGCGTGTCCTTGTGGTTGTTCAAAGGGGTCGTCTGAAACCGAGCGAAGCGGGTTTTGTTCAAACAATGATTGCGCCAATGGCGGGTTGAGTTGTTGCAGGGCGGCGCGGTTGGCGGTTTCTTCGTGCGGGTGCCAAGCGTCGTCGTTGCTGTTGAGGACGAAGGTTGCGCCGTAGCAGTGTTGCCCCTGCCAGCTCGGGCTGATGTAGCTTTCGCCGGATAGGGCGCAGCGCAGGCGTTCGGAAAAACCGCTCGCCGCCGCTACGCCGGTTTGCCCGCGGATTTGGCGGAAAGGCAGGGCGGAGACGTTGGCGTCGGCGGCGTTCGGGCTGTGTGCGCCCATGCAGTAGATGATGTGGCTTGCGCTGAAGCTGCCGCGCGGCGTGTTCGCCGTCCAGTTTGCGCCGTCGTATTCGGCGGAGGATAGGGGCGTGTCTTCGTGCAACGCAATCAGCGGATGATTCAGCAAGGCGCGGACAACGGCGGGCGGGTTCAGCCATACGCCCTGCGACCAGTAGAGGCCGTCTGAAAAGACGTCTATGCCTGCGATTTGCGCAGCTTCGTCGGCGGAGACGCTGCGGTAAAGGTGGGCATGATGTTGCTGCAAACCCAATTCCTGATTGCGTTTGCGTTCGGCTTCGTCAAAATTGAGGTGCAACACGCCGTCGCCGCCCCATGCGTCGGAATCGGGCAGCAGGTCTTGCAGTAGGCGGCGGGTGTAGCCGTAGCCCGCCAGCAGCAGTTCGGTCTGCTCGGTGTCGTGCGGCGAGATTTTGGCGTAGAGCAGCCCTTGGCGGTTGCCGCTGCCGCCTTGCGCCGCTTTGCCCGCTTCCAAAACGGTAACGCGCACGCCGTGTTCCGCCAGCTTGCGCGCGGTCGCGGCTCCGGCAATGCCCGCGCCGATAACCAATGCGTGTTCGGGCGGAGTGGTAGATTGAGGTCGTCTGAACCAGGGTTTGACGGGTTTGGGAGCGGCTTGCGGCACGGCTTCGGTCTGCCATTCGATATGGTCGAAATGTTCATGCAGGCTGTCGGCGCGGTGTGGCGGGACAAGCCAGAGATGCACGTCGGGCAACAGGTTTTCCAGAAAGTTGACGCTGTTGAACTGAAGGCATTTTACGGCTTGGTCGAGACGGGTTTTCAGACGACCTTCCAACTCGGTCGGGGCATCGGACAAAGGAAAATCGGGCATGCGGTTTTCGGTCAGGCAGGCAACCAGATGCAGCGGCGCGGGATGAGTTTCGATCACGCGGGCAAGTTCGGCAGGGGCGGGCGGGGTGTTCCAAGCGAGGATGGGCATAGCGGGGTCGTCTGAAAAAGAGATTGATTACTGAAGCGCTGTCTGTCGGCTTGCCTTAATGCTTTTCTCCTTGTTCTTTAGTCGGCTCTTTGGTCTGAACCGGCGTAACCGGGAAAAACAAGATCAGCGGGTTGGCCTTAATCTGCTGCCAGAAACTTTTGCACAAATTGCCGACGCTGCCGATTTTCGTGCCGCGCGAGCGCAGGGCGACGAAGAGGGCGAGGGTGAAGCTGACGATGAGGTTGACCAAGCCGATGGCGAGAACGCTGCAAATGCCGAGCATGAATGTACCAAAGCCGACGTTGCCGCTGACGGCGGCATAGCCGAGGTTGGCAGAGGAGAAGGCGACATGGCGGATATCCAGCGGCAGGCCGAGGAGGTGTCCGAAGTAGCCGGTCATGCCCAAGAGCATACCGAAGATGAAGTTGCCGACCAGCGAGCCGTAGTGTTTGTGGATGTAGGCGGCGAGGACGCGGCGGGGTTTGGGGCGCATGATTTTGCGCAATAAGGGATTGAAGGGCAGGCGTTGGCGCAGGTTGAGGTAGTCGGCGCGGTTGTCGAAGAAGCCTGCGATGATGCCGGAACAGAACAGCCACAAGCCCGCAATAGCGGCATACCATAGGGTCGGATGATTGATGATGTCTATGGATTTGAACTGGTAGGCGGTTGTGTGGGCATCGAGTATGGGCTGTTGGTGCAGATGGGTATAGCCGAACGATATGGCACACGCCAAAAGGATGGCGATGGAAACGTTGCCGAAGACGGCGACGCTTTGAGAGCGGCATACGTCGATAAGGAGCTTGGCAAGCTTGTTGTCCACTGCTTTGCCGCCTTCGTTGAGATCGACCTGTTCGGCGAAGCTGGCGGCAGTCATGGCGGGCTGTTTGGTGGCGACGGTGCAGTGCAGCATGTGGATGATCATGAATCCTATGCCGTAGTTGAGCCCTGCCAACAAGGAGGTAACGAAGGGGCTGAAGCCGAGTGAGCCGATATGGATTTTATACAGCGCCATCAGGGCGATGATGACGCCGCCGCCTGCCGCGGAGTAGAACATTTTGAAATATTCTTTGCGGTTGCGGGTGATGTAATGCTCGCCGTGGTGGCTTTTGTTTTCGGTAATGCTGCGGGCGAGCATGCGTATGCTGCTGCGGCGCAGGTGGCGGGTACTGTATTGCTCGACTGCTGCGTAGATGAGAGAATTCATCAGGGTAATGGTGAGGCGGTTGCGGTTGCCGGCATCGGTTTGGATGTCGGTGAGCAGTTTCAGACGACCTATGGTCTGCTGGAGCCGTTCGAGCAAGTGGGCGACTTTGACGGACGAGCCTGATCCTGCGCCCGTGCCTTTGCGGCGCAGATAGTCGATTTGCTTGCTGCACTGGTCGAACATGACTTCGAGGTGGGCAGTGTCGTAAGGGCTGGTGTCGTTGCGGTAGTGTTCGACCAGTTTGGCGGTTTCACGTTGGAGGGCGACGAAGGGCGAGTCGGCTTCGAGCAGGCGCGGGGCGATGCGGATGAGGTCAGGTTCGAGGGCTTCGGACGCAATCCAAATGGCGAGCATTTCAATGGCGCGCAGGCGTGCGTCAACCAACTGGCGGCAGGCGTTTTGCAGCAAGGTGGGATCGACGCTGGTGCGGATAAGGTCGTACAGACTCAACCATTGGCGGATGCTGAGGGTTTGCAGCCATCTGTCGTCGTTTTCCGAATGGAAAAGATAGAGGAATACTTCGCGCAGGTTGGCGAAATCTTTGTAGGACGGGCTGAAACGTTCGTATATGCGTATGCCCATCTCGCGGGTAAAACTGTGGCGCGAGAAGATGCCGAGTTTGATCAAAGCCGGATAGATGTGGACTTGCGAAAGCCAGTGGTAAAAGCGACCGCTGAAGTTTTTTGCAAGTGCTTCGTTTTGTTTGAGCGTAGCGATAATCAGGTCGAAGCGTTCTGCCGCCTGTTTTTTGCCGCCGCGCCGCAGGAATTTGATTAAGGCGTTTAGGATAAGGACGAAATCGGTGTCGGTCAGGCTTTTGGAAAGTAGAGGATGTAGATTTTGGTGAGTAATTTTTTCCATTGCGGTATTTTTACACAAAACGGCGGGTTTGATAAGTTCGGGTAATTTATGCAACCTGCTGTAAGCACATTCGATATTTTGGAGCAATGTTTGACGATTTCAACCCTCTTTGCTTTGAAAAGGTCGTCTGAAAACCAGTTTCAGACGACCTTTCGCTTATTTCAGCATCTCTTCGGGAATTTTGCAGACGGGAATCGGATTGACTTTGTGTTGCATGGCTTTGTGCAGGCGGGTGTAGATTTCCAAGACTTCGCGCTGCCTGCCTTCAAAATCTTCGGGACGGTGCGTGCCGTAAACGCCCATCGCCCATTCGAGTTCGGGATAACTTGCGCCCATCTGCTCTTCGTCCGTGCGCTCCGTATCCCAAAGCCCGTCGGTCGGCGCGGCTTTTTGGATGGACTCGGCGATGTCCAGTTCGGCGGCAATTTGATAAATCTGCGTTTTGGTCAAGTCGGCAATCGGGCTGATGTCCACGCCGCCGTCGCCGTATTTGGTGAAAAAACCGACGCCGAAATCTTCGATTTTGTTGCCCGTACCGGTAACCAGCAAACCGTTTAGCTGACCGTAATAATAAAGCGTCAGCATCCGCAGGCGGCTGCGGGCGTTGGCAAGCGCAAGCTGTTTGGCGGGGAACTTGGTTTCATCGACTTCGACATCGGCGGCAAAAGTATCGAAAGTCGGCGTCAAATCCACACTCATCCCGCTTACATTTGGAAATGCCTGCTCCAACCGGCGGATATGCTCCTGCGCGCGGCTGACTTGGTCGGCTTTTTGGCGGATGGGCATTTCAAGCAGAAGGACTTTTAACCCCGTCCGGGCCGCGATGGCGGAAACGACTGCGGA
The DNA here is from genome assembly GCF_001808875.1 of Neisseria sp. HMSC064E01. NCBI lineage: Bacteria > Pseudomonadati > Pseudomonadota > Betaproteobacteria > Neisseriales > Neisseriaceae > Neisseria > Neisseria sp. HMSC064E01. Next base: position 8,676 of record NZ_KV794900.1, on the reverse strand, counting down.
ATCAATACCGCCGGAAACCCCAACGACAAACCCCTTGGCGTGTGCGGTGGCGGCATAGTTTTTCAGCCAGTCGGCAATATGGCGGATAACGGCTTGGGTCTGCATAGTCAGGCTCCTAATTTGAAAGGGGGAATCATACCTGATTTTGAAAGGCAGCGGCATATGGCAGGTCGTCTGAAAACATAGGTTTGGCGTTGCGAAACAGATTGCAGTGTCTGCAACATGGTCGGTTTTAGGTTTTCAGACGACCTGTGTGATGAACGGCTGGCTCCCGTGTTTTAATGAGATTTTTTGTTTGACTTGTCTTTATATCGATAGATTTGCAGATTGGTTGACCTGCCGCCCTTAAAAGAATTGATTTCATAGGTAATGCCATCATACACAGCGCGCGTGCTGATCAGCTCTTCATTAAGCGGCTGTTTCTGTTTAAAGGCTTCGATGTTTTGGATATGTTTGTCCAACAGGTTTTTAAACAGGTTGTCCGGTTTGTTTTTATGGTCGATGGTGGAAATGATTAAATCGGGGATAGTGGTGTCTTTCAAGATAAGTCCATCGTTTCCAATCACAGCATCCACACCGTCTACCTTGTTATTGACATGATATATGTTGACACTATACGGACATCCCAACTTGACAAAGTCTTTTAAAACTATAGATACAGAAAAAAGATTGGCATGATAGTCAGCGGCTCTATACATATTTTGTTTCCCGAAATTTTTTTCAACGATTTCATTATTGCTTTTTTCGATAAAGCCTAACTCTTGCAATTTGGGAACAATTAGTTTTTTGTTCATGGGAATAGGCAGGCGATTAACTGCCTCAAAATGCGTAGGCTCATATCGCGGGTATGCCGCAGGGTCTACAGGCGGGAGCGGGGGAAGTGTATTAAACCTATATTCGGAAGGATGACATTCAAAATGCGAGGTCGATGCGGTTTTAACGGCTTCTGCATCCTGCTTTCTATCTTGCGTCAAGTTCGGCTGATTGTTACACGCCGTCATAACCAGCAAACCTGCCAATACAGTCAGCTTTTTATTGAATGTCTTCATTATTGATAACCTTCTTTGTACTTTTTCGATGTTCATAATATCCTGATGCGGTTTGTAACAAATAAATCGGGTTTTGTGTTGGATGGGAATGACGATGAATTTTGTATGTTAGCTGGGTTGAGATAATGGGTAAAGCAGATGGGATAAGCGGTGGAAGGTGTGTCTGAATGGTTTGCTTTGTTTAGCGAGATATAGTGGTAACTTTAAACCAGGACGGCGTTACCTCACCTTGTCCTGATTTAAATTTAATCCACTATAAATGGCTTGATGATGCGAAAGGTCGTCTGAAAACCCGATTTGGGCTTTTCAGACGACCTTTCGTTTGGGTAGGTATCAATAAACGTCGCGTTGGTAGCGTTTGTCTTCGCGCATTTCGTTGAGATAGTCTTCGGCATCGTCGCGGCTGAGTTTGCCTTGGGTTTCGATGACGTCGATCAGGGCGGTTTCTACGTCGCGTGCCATGCGGGTGGCGTCGCCGCAGACGTAGAGGTGTGCGCCTTGTTGCAGCCAGTTCCAAACTTCGGCGGCGTGTTCGGCGATTTTGTGTTGGACATAGACTTTGTGTTCGCCTTGTCTGCTCCATGCCAAGTCGGCGCGTGTGAGGATGCCGTCTTTGCGGTAATCGCTCCATTCAAGCTGGTACAGGAAGTCGTCGGCGAGGCGTTGGTTGCCGAAGATGAGCCAGTTTTTGCCGTTGTCGCCGTTGGCGGCGCGTTGCTGCATGAAGGCGCGGAAGGGGGCGATGCCTGTGCCTGCGCCTATCATGATGACGGGGGTGTCGCCGTTGGCGGGCAGGCGGAAGTTGGGGTTGGGTTCGACGAATACGCGTACTTCGCCGCCTTCTTCAAGACGTTCGCCCAGATAGCCTGAGGCTGCGCCGGTGTAGGTGTTGCCGTGGTGTTCGAAGCGGACGACGCCGACGGTCAGGTGGACTTCTTCGCCGACTTCGTCTTGCGCAGAGGCGATGGAGTAAAGGCGTGGGGTTTGGGGGCGGAACAGTTGGAACAAGGTTTGCGCGTCCAGCGGATGGGGGTAGGCGGCGAAGACGCCGACGGGCGGGGTAGCGGCGAGGTAGGCGTCCAATCGGGCTTTGTCGGCGGCTGTGGTTTTGAGTGCTTCGCTGCCGGACAACTCGGCGTATTGCTGCACGAGGGCGGGTGTGTTTTGCGTGATATCGGCGGACTCGGTCAGGGCGGTGCGGATGTCGGTTTCGAGGTCGTCTGAAAGGCGGATTTTTTCTTCCCCGCTTAATTGGTGCAAATCAAGGATTTCTTGAACCAAAGCGGGAGCGTTGAGCGGGAGTACGCCCAATGCGTCGCCTGCCTGATAGTGCAGTCCGGAGCCGGATAGGTCGATTTCGATGTGTTCCACGTCTTTCTCGGCGGAACGGGACGTGATTTTTTGGCGGACGGACAGGGTGGCGGTATAGGGTTTGTCTTTGGTATAGACAGCGCCTGCGGTTTGAAGGGCGGCAGGTGTCGTAACGGATGCTGCTGCGGTTTGCGCGGCAAGTTCGGCAACTTGGGGGACGACGGCTTCTATCCACGCGTCGGCGGCACTTTGGAACTCTAAATCGCAGATGCCCAAGTCGTTCAGACGACGTGCGCCCAGTTCGGCGAATTTGGCGTCAAAGTCTTTGCCCGCTTGGCAGAAATTGGGATAGGAAGAATCGCCCAAACCCAAGACGGCAAAAGTGAGTTTGCCCAAATCGGGGGCTTTTTTGCCGAAGACGAATTTATACAGCGGCAGGGCTTCTTCGGGCGGCTCGCCCTCGCCTTGCGTGGATGTTACCAACAACACGATGTCTTCATCGGGCAGTGTTTTGCTTTTGAAGTCTCCCGCGCTGCTCAACACGGCTTCTACGCCTGCGGTTTTAAGTTTGGTGTGTAAAGATTCGGCAACGCCACGCGCATTGCCCGTTTGCGAGGCGGATAAGACCAACACGCGTCGCGCGGTGGCGGCAACGGCAGCAGCGGAAACACCCAAACTGCCCGCCGCCCCTTGACTTTGCGCCCAGCAGTAGCCGGAAAGCCAAGCGAGCTGTGTAGGCGAGAGGGCGGCGAGTTGTGCGGAAAGTTCGATGGGAAGCGGGTTGGCTGGGGTCATGTCGGTTCCTTTGTGCGGACGGCTGCTTGAGGCAGAGCATTTGCCTGCGCGGCTTTAATTGTTTGGTTGAATGGTGAATTTTTCTGAAAACAGTGGCGATACTGTAAACAGGTCGTCTGAAAAACGGAAAGAATGCTTGGTTTTAATTTAATGCGATTTCGTTATATTCTGGATTGGGAGAGAAAGATAGGGTCGATATCGGTTTTCAGACGACCCGACTATAATCCTTTGAGATTTTTAAGGGCAGCAAAAGCGCAGATGTCCATCGGACAACTAATAAAGCAGCTTATATAAAGCTGCCGTCAGAGGTAATCAGATGATTGAATTTAATGATTTCATAAAAGAAGTAAATAAAAAATTTCAAGATGAGCTATGGGCTGATTTTGAATCCAAATTTTTTGGAGATGATTTATTTATTAAAGTAGGAATAGATTTTTCTTATAGCCATCAGTTTGAACTGTATATTCAAAATGCGCGCATGAATAAATCGATTGAGGAATGGACGGTAGATTTGAAGAAAAATCAAATCATATATCTGAAAGATAGGGAAATTTATTTTATAACGGATGTCGATGAAAAAATAATGGTAAAAGGGGAAAGGTATTTTGTTAATTTGTTGACGACTATTTACCATTTGAATCATTCTGATAGCTTGAAAAATTACATAATCAACCCAGAATTGATAGATTTAGCTACTGTTTCAGATATGACGATAAATAACTATTTTGAAGAATTGCGATTGTAATAAGTAGAAATCATGACTGAAATGAAACTGAATTCGTCTCTAGGGGAAGGAATATTAAATTCAGAAAACAGCAAAAGGTCGTCTGAAAACAGTTTGGCAGTATCTGCACTCGTGTTTTCAGACGACCTTTCCTCTTGATTATGCAAACAGGAGGCGTAAAATATCAAAAAATTACACAATAAAACAAATTTCAACACAACACATCATGAACCGTCTGCTCCAACACGCATTTACCCCCAATCAAGCCACATCCATAGGTCTGCTTGCCGTAGCCTTTTGGAGTTCCGTCGTCGGATTGATACGCGCCTTGAGCCTGCACATGGGGGCGGTTGGTGGCGCGGCGGTGATGTATAGCCTTTCCACTTTGTTGCTCTTGGCTATTTTCGGATTGCCGAATTTGCGGCAGTTCAGCCGCAGCTATCTTTTCTGGGCAAGCATTTTTTTCGTCGGCTGCGAATTGTGCCTGTCTCTTTCCATCGGTTTTGCCGACAACGCACGCCAAGCGGTCGAAGTCGGCATGGTCAATTATCTTTGGCCGACGTTTACCATCATCGGCGCGGTTTGGTTTAACAAACAGCCGGCAAAATGGTGGATAGGCATAGGCTTTGCCTTGTCGTTTATAGGTATTGCCACCGTTTTAGGCGGTGACGGCGGATTTTCTCTGCCCGAAATTATCGGCAACGTCCGAACCAACCCGCTCAGTTACATCATGGCATTGTTAGACGCGCTGTTTTGGGCAGCATACTGCACCCTGACCGCTAGAACGAAAGCGCAGGGCAACGCCGTTGGTTTTTTCTTTCTTCTCGTATCCTGTATCCTGTGGGCAAAATATTTCGCAGGCGGCTACGGCAGCCTTCATTTTGATACCGATTCCATACTTTATGCCGTCTCCGCCGCAGCCTGCATGGGGTTAGGCTACGCAGTTTGGAACATCGGCATTTCATGCGGCAATATGACCGTTTTGGCAGGCGCTTCCTATTTCATTCCCATTTTCTCGGCTCTCATTTCCTCCTTCCTGCTCAATGCGCCCCTGTCTGTACAGTTTTGGCAGGGCGCGATTATGGTCTGCATCGGCTCAGGCGTATGCTGGCTTGCAACGCAGAACTTCAGTTTCAGACGAGTCGAGTAGTTCGGTTCTTACATCAGGGTTTTGCAAATATCAAAGAGGTCGTCTGAAAAAGGATTTTCAGACGACCTCTTTGAATTAAATATCGCTCACTCAAACTGGGATTGCAGCAATATTTAAATAAATGTTTTCTTGGGAGGATGATTCTAATTATTTAAAATCATTATAATCTTTATATTTAAAGCGATTTGGCAGTAGAATATTTCCCAAACATTAAATCAAAAATATTATGAGAAAGTGTAAAAAAAGAAATCAAAGTAGAATAAAAATATAAAGGCGACTGCTCCATATTTTATCAGTATATTGATGAGATTTTCTTTATTTAATTGGGATATTCATATTGTCGAAAATGGTTGAAATGATATTAATATAAAGATTAATTATTTAAATGGTAATCAATTATTCTAGAATGAAAATAAAAAATATCAAATATTGATAAAAATTACTAAATCTAAATTCTTTCTGTTTTTTAGGTTGTTTTCTTTTGATTTGACTGCTTATTATACTTAAAAATTAACTAGAATTAGTATTGGAAGAATCGAATTTATGCGCCTGAAATTAATCTCGCGCTTGTTCAATGAATGTGAGAGATAGCCTCCTTTATTATGACCAATAGGTGTACGAAAATTTGATACATAGAGAAGATGGCTTTAGTCCATTAATTCTTAGATATAATCAAATGCCAGGATGAAGCCTGTTCTGCTCATGTTTCTATATTTTGTATTTTAGTTATACTGCTTAATATTACTTACTTATTAATATTGTATGCAGGCATTAGGGATATTAGATTAAATGATATCTTTTATTATAAAATTATCAAAAATAAGCGTTTATTTAAAATATATGAAATAACATATAAAATAACATATGAATAAATTATAATCTTTGTAATTGTTCAATATGTAAATAATATACATGTTCAATAAAGTAGAATATTACATAATTTTAGAAATGTATAAAAGGTCGGCTAAAAAGCATTTAGGCGGCCTTTTGTTGTATTTATAGTTGTAGTGATACGTTTATTTGGATTGAATACCTTTTATCTAAAATGAATTGCGAATCTTTGGAAATATGGTATTTTATCGTTAATTCTGTTGCTTTTATTCATATTATTATTGCATTAATATAGTTAAATATTTCAGATGTTATTATTATCGAAGAGTATTTGAATATAGTCCTGCTATTTATATTCATTTGTAATTGTTTTCGTTTTTTTATTATTAAATATAAATATAGAGATTGTTGTGCAGAATGTGAAATTAATTTTAGTAGAATTTGTTCTGAATTTTATAGGGATATATTTTATCCTAAAAACTAAAATTGTTAGATTTAAATAATTAGGTGTGATGTAATAAATAATAGGAGGTTTATTTTAGATTAGATCTGCAAATTCTATTAATGATTAGTGATGATTTAAATAAAATCAGGGTTTTAAGAGAAGTTTTTGGTAGTATAGAGAATATATCTAAATTTTTTATTAGTATGATAATTATTTTACTACCCGTTTTATTAGGATGATTTCTGTTAAAGCGGTTACTAAATTAATTACTTATTTATGGAGTTTAAATTATGGCGGTAAGAGTACATGTAAAAGCCACTGCTTATTATGGTGCTGCAAGTGGGGGAGTAGGTGTTCTTAATAGTGGATTGGATACAGGAAAGGCTGCATATCAAAATGCTGCATATCAAAATAATGGCGCCATTGGGTATGCAACTGGATATGCTTCAGGAACGGCAGCCGTTGCTGAATATATGGGTAAAAGTACAGCTTCCTCATGGCTTGGTATTGGTATTGCGACATCTAAAGTTGCAAATGAGTATTTTAATGAGGGTAAGTCTATTGGGGATTCAGTAGGCAGTTTATCTATTGGAGATGTACTGGGAACAGCAGCTGCTGTAGGCGGATTATTAGGCTTAGGTGCGCCAGTTGCGCTGGGTTTGACTATTGCAGGCTTAGGTTATACAGTTTGGACATTAACTAGTAATAATGGTCAGGATGTTACTATCAAAGATTTGATAAAAATGCACCCCGATAATTATCGTCAAGATAGCTGGGGAAATCCCGAACACTATAGAGATTATAAAGAAGGAACAAGTCGTGATGGCAAATACCACATCTACGACCCGCTTACTTTAGACCTAGACGGTGACGGTATCGAAACCGTTTCCCACAACCGCTACAAAGGTGCATTGTTTGACCATGATGGCGACGGTATCCGTACGGCTTCAGGCTGGATTGCTTCAGACGACGGTTTGTTGGTTGTTGACCGCAACGGCGATGGCATCATCAATGACGGCAAGGAGCTTTTCGGTGACAGTTCCGTCTTGAAAGACGGCTCGAAGGCGGCGCACGGCTATGCGGCTTTGGCGGAATATGATTCTAATGGCGACGGCATGGTCGATGCTAAAGATGCTGACTTTGACAAATTGCGCGTATGGCGCGATTTGAATCAAGATGGTGTCAGCCAAAAAGAGGAGTTGTTTACGCTGGAAGAAGTCGGCGTACAGTCTCTGAATGTTGCATATCAAGATACCAATCAAAATCTTGGCAATGGTAACCGGCTGGCGCAGGAAGGCAGCTATACCGGCAAAGACGGCAATGTGCGCAAAATGGGCGATTTGTTGTTTGGCAACAATACGCTTTACAGCCGTTATAGCCAATCCGTCAATCTGACCGACGAACAGCGTGCGGCGGCAAACCTGCAAGGCATCGGCCGTTTGCGCGATCTGCGCGAAGCGGCAGCCCTTTCGCCCGCACTTGCCGCCGCATTGCAGGCATATACCAAAGCGGAAACCAAGGCGCAGCAAAAAGCCCTCTTGGACGATCTGGTTGACAAATGGGCGCAAACCGATCCGAATTACAGCGTCGGTACACGTTTCTCTGCCCCCATGCTGCGCACTGCGAACGAAGGTGTCGCATTAACTCCAGGGCAGGAGCAGGCGATGTTACTGGCAGGTGGTGTTTCAGACGAGTACAAAGAAAAACTGCACGAATTGCGTACGAAAATTGCAGCATTGGACGCATTCTCGGGTGAAAAATCCGGTGTCATCTATGTGCAAAGCAAAGAGCAGATGGAAAGCTTCCTCAAAACCGTACGCGAAACTTACGGCAAGCTGACAGACAATGTTTATGAAAACCTACTCTTCCAAACCCGTTTGCAACCGTATTTGAACAAAATCGGACTGAAGCTGGAAAACGGCGAATTCAAACTCGATTTCACTGATGTCGCCGCTCTCTTTGGTGAAGTGTACGCCCGCAGCCCTGAAAAAGCCTTTGTGGATTTGGGCGAATTTTTAGCGTACAGCAAAATCAGTTCGGGTGATAACGCATTTACCGAACTCTCATCGCTGATGGCGCAATATTCGCTGAATGCTGTAAACAGTGGCACATTTGAACAATATGCCGAAGCCTTGGGCAAAGAAGCGATGGAAAAACTCGGCCATAAAACTGGTACGGAAAAAGACGATACGCTTTATGGCAACGAACTTGCCAACTTTATTACAGGCGGCGCGGGGGATGATGCAATCAGCGGCTATGGTGGTAATGACATACTGCATGGCGGAGCAGGTAATGACACATTACAAGGTGGTGCAGGTAAAGATACCTTGGCAGGAGGGGCCGGAGACGACAGACTGAACGGCGGCGGCAG
>NZ_KV794899.1:2966-10780 GCF_001808875.1 Neisseria sp. HMSC064E01 | reverse complement strand
GGCGGTGTAGCGGATGGCGGCGAGTTGCTTTTCGATGTCGCTCATGGAATGTCCTTATGGTGATATGACAGACGTTGTCTGAAAGAGTGTAGCGTTTTCAGACGACCTTTACCGTCAAACAGGATTATTCGGCAGGAATATTGGTTGAACGGAGTGATGAGGCAAGGGTTGGGGTCGTCTGAAACCCGTGTCCGGCTTCGCAGCATCACCAGCCTGCCTGTCGCTCGACCTTCCACTTACGCTTCAAACGTATCCAGCCAAATTTTCCAGCTTTCGTCCGTATCGGCGCAGACGGTCAGGGTTTCGCCGTTTTCGATGCTTTGGAACGATAGGCTGCGGGCGTGGAGCATGAGGCGGGTGGTGCCGAGGTTGGCGGCGGTGGCGTGGTTTTGGCGCAGGTCGCCGTAGTTGGTGTCGCCGACGATGGGGTGGAAGATGTGTTTCATGTGGCGGCGCAGTTGGTGTTTGCGGCCTGTGTGCGGGATGAGTTCCGCCCATGAGTAGCGCGAGGTCGGGTAGCGGGCGGCGGATTGGAAGGGCAATTCGGTGCGCGCAAGGCAGCGGTATTGGGTTTGGGCTTCTTGGAGGGTGGCTTCGGTTTGGAATTCGGCGATTTTGTCGGGCTGATATTTGAGGGGGTAGTCGATGAGTCCGTCGTCGGGCAAATAGCCGCGCACGATTGCCCAGTAGGTTTTGCGTGTGGTTTTTTGTTCGAACTGCTGCGTCAGCAGGCGGGCGGCTTCAGGATCGAGGGCAAACAGGAGGACGCCGGATGTGGGGCGGTCAAGGCGGTGGGCGGGATAGACGTGTTGTCCGATTTGGTCGCGCAGGGTCTGCATGACGAATTGTGTTTCGTGGCGGTCGAGCCAGCTTCGGTGGACGAGCATTCCGGCGGGTTTATTGACGGCGATGGTGCGGCTGTCGCGGTAGAGGATGTCGAGCATGGTCTGATGTGGGCGGAAATGGGGGATTGTAACGCAAGCGGCGCGGCTGCGACGGCAATCTTGTCCCTTCGCGCGGGTTGACGGGCTGAAACGCATGATTTGGTTCAAATAAGGAACACTTGCCGCCATTCCTGCCTGCGTTTTCAGACGACCTCGGGTTCTGTCGGTTACAATGTGGGGATTCAACAAGATGAAGGAAAAGATGTGAGCCTGCTCAAAAAACTGCCCAAACCTATGCTGCCCGATGAGGCGCGCCGCGAGATTCAGGCGCGGGAGTCGTATCATGTTTTGAAGATTATTTCGGAATTTGTCGAAGCGGGCGAGGAGCTGCGGGCGATTCAGCCTGCGGTCAGCATTTACGGCAGCGCGCGCACGCCGGAAAACCATCCCGACTACGAATTTACGTTGCGTCTGGCACGCAAGCTCTCGGATGCCGGTTTTTCCGTCATTTCGGGCGGCGGGCCGGGGATTATGGAAGCGGCGAACAAGGGCGCGTTTGCGGGCGCAAGCCCTGCGGTGGGGCTGAATATCGTGTTGCCGCACGAACAAAAAGCCAATCCGTATCAGGATTTGTCCATCAAATTCCAACATTTCTTCCCGCGCAAAGTGATGTTTGTGAAACACGCGGTCGCGTACGTCGTCATGCCCGGCGGCTTTGGCACGCTGGACGAACTGTTTGAAAGCCTGACGCTGGTGCAGACGGGCAAAACGCCCGACCGCCCGATTATCTTGGTGGGCAAGGATTTCTGGTCGGGCTTGTTGGACTGGATACGCAAAGAGCTGCTCGGGCGCGGGCTGATTTCGGAAGCCGATATGGATTTAATCCGACTGATCGACGGCGAAGACGAAATCATCGAAGAAATCTTCGCACACTACGAAAACCGTTTGGAAGATTTTTCCGAAGGCGTCAACGCGTGGTCGCTCGGCTTGTGATGGGCTGGGAGGTCGTCTGAAAACCTTCCGAACCTCGCGGGTTGAGCTGAAATCAAGACAAGGCGGCAACGCCGTATCGGTTTCCAGTTAACCCGATATATAGTGGATTAACTTTAAATCAGGACAAGGCGACGAAGCCGCAGATAGTACATCAGGACAAGGCGATGAAGCCGCAGATAGTACAGATAGTACGGAACCGATTCACTTGGTGCTTTAAGCACCTTAGAGAATCGTTCTCTTTGAGCTAAGGCGAGGCAACGCCGTACTGGTTTAAAGTTAAGCCACTATAGAATCGTTTCAGACGACCCCTGCCTATTTCGGTACAATACCTTTTCGCCGCAAGGCAGCCACGCCGCCGCGAACATTCCCTTTATCCACTCCACCCGACCCAACCATTTATGACCGATACCGCCCAAATCATTACCAGCTACGGCCGCCGCTACATCGTGCGCACACCCGACGGCAAAACCTACGAAGCCAGCACGCGCAAAAAGCGGGTGGATTTCGCCTGCGGTGACCGCGTGCATATCCAAAACATCAACGCCGAACAAGCCGTCATCGAAGACTATCTTCCACGCGAAAGCCTGCTCTACCGCCAAGACGCGTGGAAAACCAAGCTCATCGCCGCCAACGTCAGCCAGCTCCTTATCGTTACCGCTGCCGTTCCCTCGCCCAGCGAAGCCCTGCTGCAACGCGCCCTCCTAGCCGCCGAAGCCGCGGGCATCCAAGCCGTCATCATCCTGAACAAAGCCGACCTGCCCGAAACCGCCCTCTGGCGCGAAAAACTCAAATTCTACGAAACGCTCGGTTATCCCGTGATCGAAACCCGCGCGCTGGAAAACGCCGACATCCTGCGCCCCGTCCTGCAAGGGCATACCAACATCCTGCTCGGACAAAGCGGCATGGGCAAATCCACCCTGACCAACGCCCTCTTAGGCAACCAAACCGCCCGCACCGGCGACATCTCCACCGCGCTCGATTCCGGCAAGCACACCACCACCCACGCCCAGCTTTACGATTTAAACGAAGAAACCCAATTGATCGACTCCCCGGGTTTGCAAGAATTCGGCCTGCACCACCTCCAAGCCGCCGACCTGCTGCAATACTTCCCCGACCTGAGCCACCTCGTCGGGCAATGCCGCTTCCACAACTGCACCCACCGCGCCGAACCCGGCTGCGCCGTCAAAGCCGCCGCCGAAGCAGGCGAAGCCAAGTCTGAACGCATCGAATTTTTGCAACGGATAACGGATGAGTTGTTGAGATAGGAATAAGCGGTTGGTCTCGGTGAACTAACAAAGGTCGTCTGAAAACTTGAGGGGTAGGTTTTCAGATGACCTTTTTGTTGGGGGGGAGGATGGGAAGCGATTGACTCGTTCGATACGGAAGATTTCTCCGAATAGGTACGTGTAGCCCGATGGTCGGCAGCACGCCGTAACGCTTTGAGCAAAGTGTAGCGTGGGCTTTGCCCAGGAAAAAACGGCTCGGATTATGACTTGATTTGGGGTTTGATTGACAGATTACGTGGGCAAAGCCCACGCTACGGTTTTGCAGTCTGTTTTTTTAAAGGGCTTTTGTCTCGTTTTAAGCCTTGCCTGTCCAATCAAACGTTTCCAAAAAATCAGGCAGTTCGGAGAGGCTGTCGAGTATGGCGAGATGCGGGGCGGTGTTCAACATGGCGGCGGAGTGTGCGCCTGTGGTGAGGGCGACGGCGGGGGCTTTGGCGTTGGCGGCCATTTCCAAGTCGTGGGTCGTATCGCCGACAACCAAAGTTTCCTGCGGCGTCAGCCCCAGTTCGTCGCAGAGTTTGAAAACCATGTCGGGTGCGGGTTTGGAGGCTTGCTCGCTGGCGCAGGTGGTCGCCATCCAAAAATCGGCTGTACCGGTTTGCGCGATAGAGCGGTCGAGTCCTATCCTGCCTTTGCCTGTGGCGACGGCGAGCCAGTAGCCTCGGTTTTGCAGGGTGTGCAGGCAGGGCAGGGCTTCGGGGAAGAGCGTCATGTTGTGGTTGTTGGGATTGAGATAGTGTGCGGCGTAGGTTTCCGTCAATTCTTCGCGCATGTGTTCGCCGGCATGCGGGGCGAGGCGGCGGATGATTCCGGGCAGGCTGTAACCGATGAGGGCGCGGACGGCATCGTCATCGGGAACGGGCATGCCGCAGTCGGCAAAACTTTGTTGGAAGGTGCGGATAATCGGGCGCGTCGTGTCTGCCAGCGTTCCGTCCCAGTCGAAGATAATCAGTTTAGGTTTCATCGTGCGCTTTCTTTCAGACGACCTGTGAACAAGATAAAAATCATAGCAGAAAATCCGATGTCTGCCTGCTTACAGATTGATGCAAACTTTAAAAATCCTAACTGAATTCAAACGCTAAGGTCGAATGAGTTGGGCAAAGGGGTCGTCTGAAAAGTTTCAGACGACCCCTTGTTTATGGTTTCTTGCCGGAGAACATGAAGGAAGACGTTGCTCTGACTCCCTGCTGTCGGGCTTATTTTTTCATTTTGTGGAAAATGATGGGCTGCTCCGGCGCGCGGGTCAGTTGGCGCGGCAGCGTCAGCATCGCCAATATCCAGACGCTCAATGCGTAAAGAAATATTCCGCCTTGCCGCATGCCGCCCAATGCCGCGCTGCCCAGTAAAGATTCCAAGATAATCACGACCAAAGCCGCCGCACACGCCGCCGCACCGCTTAAAAACAGGGCGTAGCGGAAATGGCGGCGCATCATTTTTTTGTAGGCGAGCTTGGTCAGACCGCCCGCAATCATCAGGTTGAAAAAGCCGAATACGCCGCAGATAAACCAAACGATGGCGTCATCCCAGCCCGCAACTTGCCGCAACTGCCCGTCTTGTAAGGTCAGCAGCAGCCCGGAATGGCGGAACAGACCGACTGTGATGATTTCATGCAGCAGCAATGCCAGAGGCAGGTTCAGGAAGATCAGGGCAATCAGCAGCGGGCGGTAGGGTTTTTCTTGGGTGAGGTACATGATGGATAGGGAAGGGGTCGGATGTGGTGCGGGGTATGTTTGGAACGCTGTCGGTGTGCCTTAATTCAGTATCTGCCGCACTTGTTTCAAAACCTGCCAGGCTTTTGCTTTGAGCTGCGGTTGGCGCAGCAGGCGGGCAGGGTGGGGCAGGATGAAGCGGGGCGTGTCGCCGCAGAGGGTGTCTATTAATGGGGCAAGTTCGGGTTTTTCAAAGATTTGCCCCACCAATAACACGGCTTTCGCCTGCGTATCGGCCAGCTCTCGGGCAAGCTGTGGCAGCTCGGCTTGGATTTGTTCGTCAGTAGGGTGCGGACTGAAAACGGGCGCCGCTTTGACCCAGCTGGTTTTGTATGCCTGCTGCGGCGACAGGCGGATGGCGGCAAGCATATTGTCGAGCAGAACGCCGACCGCGCCGTGAAAGAGTTGTCCGTGCAGGCTGTCTTCGGTTGCGGGGCAGATGCTGATGATGATGACTTCGGACGGACGCGCTTCGGTTTGCAGGCGCGGGAGGTCGTCTGAAACGGTTGTAGTGGCGGCTTTGGCGGTATCTTCGGGCGCGGAGTTCATCCGTGCAGACGGAGCAGGCGCGTCAACCGGCGGAACGGGAGGCGTTGCTGCTGCGGGGGCGGTTTTTTCGTGTTGAACTGCCGCCATCGCCGCCATGCGGGCATGATGCGCCGATGCGGAAATCGTGCGGACGGCTTCGGCAACTTGGGCGGCGGCAGGTTTTTGCGGCTGCGTAACGGAGGTATCACCTGCGGGCGGGATGACTTTGGCGTTACGGTTCAGCCACATCGGGCCTAAGCCTAATGCCTGATGCAAGTGGAGATAGCGGCTGCTTAACATGGTTTTTCCATTAAAACGGCGTCTTCATGCCCGCCTTCGGGCAGGGGATAGTAATGTTTGCGGATGCCGACCTCGGTAAAGCCGTATTTGAGATACAGCGATTGGGCGGCGGTATTGCCTGCGCGGACTTCCAACAGCAGGCGCGAGATACCCGCGGCTTGAGCGTGGCGGAACCAATGTTCCAATAGTGCGGCGGCAATGCCTTGGCGGCGGTATTCGGGAGCGGTGGCAATCAAATGAAGCTCGGACTCATCCAATATATCCTGCCAAACGATAAAGCCGCTGATGACGCCGTCGGTCTCGCAGACCCATAATTTATCCGTAGGCTGCGCCAGCGCGGAGGCGAATTGTTTTACCGACCAGGGCGATGGGTTGCTGAGTGCGTCGATCACGGCAAGGGCAGGGCAGTCGTCTGAAAAAGCGGAGCGGATATTCATGCCTGCGCTTTCCGTTCTGCCTGCTCTTTGGCGGTCAGGGCAACTTTGTTGCGGACATAAAGCAATTCGGCGTGTGCCGCATCGGACGCGGGATAACGCCCGCTCAGTGCCAGCTTGAGATAGTCGGAAGCGGCAGGCATTTGCGGCGTACCGGCAAAGGGCGGCGCATCGCTCAGGGCAAACGCATTGCCTATGCCGCCGGTAAACGCACGACCTTCAGGTTCGACAATTTCAGCCGCTTTACCGACCTGATAATCGCCAAGCCGCCGGTGCGCGCCCGTGTCGAACCATGCGTAAAACACCTCGCCCATACGCGCGTCGGTCGCTGCCAGTACGCAGCTTTGTTCGGGCAGCAGATACGCCGCCGCATCCAGACAGGGGATACCGATAAGGGGCGTATCAAACGGCGTCGCCAAACCTTGCGCCACACCTGTTCCGATACGCAAACCGGTAAACGCGCCGGGGCCTTGTGCATAGACGATGACGCCCAAATCCGCCGCCGCAATACCGGTTTGTTCAAACAAAACACGAATCTGCGGCAGGATCAAATCGGATTGCTTCGTGCCGACATCTTCATGAAACGAAACAATCTGTCCATCGGTTTGCAACGCGAGGGACAGGTAGGAAGTGCTGGTGTCGATGGCAAGGACAGGTCGTCTGAAATCGGCTTGCATGGCGTGTTCTTCGAGATAAAAATTTCAGGATGGATTATAGCATTGTCGTCTTGATTCATGCCCGATAGGGTTTTCAGACGACCTCAAGGATTGCAGCGCCGATACTGTTTCAGCACTTTAGATAATGACCGTCTCGAAACTTGAGCAGGGTAGGAGTAGAGAAACCACCGTCACACCGATTCCTCAGTTCAGATTCACTTTGCGCAGAATGAATGGTCAATTTGCCCTCAATAGGATTGACGACAATCGACTGGCGGCTTTAAAATGAATTTAAGAATCGTTATTATTTTTAAATCATCAGGAGAAAATTCATGGCAAAAAAAGTCAGCATTTTAGTAGGCAGCCTGCGTAAAGGCTCGTTCGCCCGCAAAGTGGCACAAAACGTCATCCCCATGTTTCCCGAAGGCTACGATGCCCAAATCGTCGAAATCGGTCATTTGCCGCTCTACAATTTCGACTACGACGACCCTGCCGAAACCGACTTCCCCACACCCGAAAGCTATACCGCCTTCCGCGAAACCATCAAAGCTTCCGACGGCGTATTGTTCGTTACCTCCGAAAACAACCGCACCATCCCCGCCTGCCTGAAAAACGCAGTAGACATCGGCTCCAAACCCAACGCCGACGTCGCATGGAAAAACACGCCCGCAGGCATCATCAGCCATTCCGTCGGCAAAATGGGTGGTTACAGTTCGCAAAAAAACCTGCGCCTTGCCTTGTCCTACTTCAATATGCCGCTGACCGGACAGCCCGAAGTCTTCCTCGGCAACTCCCCCACCTTATTTGACGACAACGGCAAACTCATCGAATCAGCGCGCAGTTTCGTTCAAGGCTATATCGACCAACTCGTCGCCCTCATCGAGAAAAACCCCAAATAAACACAGCAGAATTTAGAAAATAGCTGATTTTCTAAATATCGAAGGTTTAATGCAGAAAAGGTCGTCTGAAATCTAAGGTTTCAGACGACCTTTCTTTTATAGTGGATTAAATTTAAATCAGGACA
>NZ_KV794899.1:495-2866 GCF_001808875.1 Neisseria sp. HMSC064E01 | reverse complement strand
CGTACTGGTTTAAATTTAATCCACTATAAATGAATAACATTCGAGAAGGCAAGCATCAAAGCTCGTCTGAAAGAAACAACGCCAACAAGACACGATTCAGACGACCCATTAGCCGGTTATCCCATTCGCTTTACCCGTCACATCGTTCAAGCTACTATACGAACCACGTTGTCATTTAAAATGCGCTGCCATAAGCCTTATGGCAGACAAAAAGGAAAAAAATGAAAAAAATGAAAAAAATATTTAGGGTTTTGGGCTTGGTCGTTTTAGTCGTTGCTCTTCCGGTTATATCAATCTATGCCTCTTCGGTAAAAGAAATCTTCAATCAAAAGGATGATTTTTTTGTGGATACCGATCAGGAACGCTTGTTTTCATTCATGTTAAACAACTATTCCGACCGAGGTGTAACGATTTTTTATCAACAGGTCGGGCAAACATGGCATCTAGGTGGGATCAGTCCTTATGCAGAGGAAGGGGGAGGACAATGTTGCGTTTCCATCCCCCGCTGGCATGAGGGAATGACGCTGCCACTGACTTTGATGATAAGCACGGATGCAAATGAATTTGAAGAGCGTAACGTTAATGCCAAGGTAGATAAATTTACCGATGAAGACAACGGATTATTGCAGTTTCACATTTTGCCAGATTATTCAGTGCGTGTATTAATTTCAAGTTACGGCAGGATGAGACCGGAAAATCCCATGCATCAGTTTCATGAAACTTTGAAAAAAGATAACGAAGCATACCGTAAGGAAAATCCGGATTTTTAAATTATAGTGGATTAAATTTAAATCAGGACAAAGCGACGAAAATACTACGGCAAGGCGAGGCAACGTCGTACTGGTTTAAATTTAATCCACTATAAGATGGGCGGAACGATGAGCAAAGCTGAACTGGTATTCTATACCAACGAGTCGAATACTAAATAATTTGATGGTTATGTTGGCTTGAGTTCCACGTTACTTGCTTTTCAGAATAATGAATGCAGAGTGAATTAAGTCGACATCAGGAGAAAGGAAGCTTAATAAGCATAGAAGAAAATGGGCGAAATCATTACCAGGGCAATTATGATTAAGGAAGAAAGAAATGGCAAAGCTTATATATGAATTAAATCAATTATATGAATTAAATCAATCTGGGAAATTTTCAGCTTTTTATTTAGATCAAGATAAATTTAGTTATTTCGGATTTTGTGACTCAACAAGACTAAGTTTAGATTTTATACCTAGATTTGAAATAGAAGCAAAAAGTACGAAATTAAAAAACCATCATATACTATTGACTAATGCAACAACCATTTTAGTAGATAAAAATTTAGCTGATTTTTTAATAAATAAATATAATCAAGAAATTCAGATAATTCCAATTGAGTTGGTATGTAAAGATACTATTCTGTCGGATAAATATTTTCTAATTAATTCGTTGCATACTGAAAATATAATTAATGAACAAGAATCAGAAAGAATTTATATCGATGAGAATACTTCGTTTTTATCATCAGATAATATGAAATTAAATGACAATTCACTGAAAATTATAGGTATTGGTAGGCATAACAACCCACTACATTCAACGAAGTTATTTTTTTCTGATGAATTGATATTTGAGTTGCATGAACATGGGTTTGATAAAGGATTTATATTTGCTTAGTTAATCTTAGCTTGGATCAAGATTCAATGCCTAATAAACATAAACATCATTAACAGACTGATTCTAAGTAAATATAGTTTGTATGGCTTCTTGATTTATATATAGGGCGAATACAAGCATATATCTAAATAGGAGACTGCTTTGTTTTACTAAAAAAGGTCGTCTGAAAACCTCCATTCAGACGACCTTTCTACCGTTTATCCCATTTGCTTTACCGTTGATGACGTTCAAGTTACCATACGAACCTCATTGTCATCTTTAAATTCAACGCCATGACTGCCCGCCAATCCTACCACCTGACCTTCGCCCGTTTCTCCCCCTCCCTCTCCGTCAAATCCTTCACCGCCTCCGAAGCCGCCAACACCGCCTACCGCGTCGAAATTACCGCCACCTCCACCGATTCCTCCCTGCCGCTGTCTTCCTACCTCAACCAGCGCGCAGCATTTGAAATCCGTCCGCAGGAGGCCGTATTGTCCGAAGTCGCCGCCGCCTTCGCAGCCGGTTCGGACGACCCTCCGGCGAAACAATGGCAGGGCATTGTGACTTCGTGTGAGAAGCTGTCCGTCTCCAAGGATGAAACCGTTTACCGCTTTGTTTTAGAGCCGCGTTTCGCGGCTTTAAAACATTTCCAATCCTCCCGACTGTTTCAAAATCAAACCGTCCCCGACATCGTTGCCGCCGTCTTCAAGCACCACGGCTTCTCCGGTGTCGACTACCGTTT
>NZ_KV794899.1:0-395 GCF_001808875.1 Neisseria sp. HMSC064E01 | reverse complement strand
TTCGGCGACAGTCCCGAACACTACTTCCGCGATCAAAGTCTGCCCGTTTCCTACCGCCCCCATGCCGGACTGGAAAGCGTCGGTACCGAAGCACTGTTCAACCTCAGCATCCGCCACAACCCCATTGTCGAAGGCATACGCAGTGCCGACTACAACTACCGCAGCGCCGATACCGACCTCTTCGCCGAAACCGACAACAAACAGTCTGAAGAGTCGGCCGACAATACCGTCTTACTGGGCAAACAGCAAAACTGGGGCCTTCATCCCAAAACCCCCGACGAAGCCAAAGTTCAGACGACCCTGTTGAACGAAGCCGTCCTCTGCCGCCAAACCGTCGCCAACGGCAGCGGCAACGTCGTCTCCATGGCACCGATGAAAGTGTTCCAAACCGATAC